>CALDMR010000150.1 GCA_937915065.1 uncultured Clostridia bacterium | reverse complement strand
GATAGCGCACTTGAGCAGCATCCAGATACCGCTGATGGTATCATTTACGCCGGAGCCCAAGGCAGCCAGCACATAAGTGATTGCGAAAAAGGACAAGCCGGAGGTGTTTGCGCCGTACCAGTCAGCCCCCCACACACCTTTGGCCATACCAAGGGTTAAAAAGCCGGTATAAAGGCCATAAGTGACGCCGGACATAATGGCGATAAAAACGCCTTTTTTAATGAACGCGGAGTCAACTTTTTTCTTGGCAGCCATTACATTACTGTTCATAAAAAATACATTCCCTTCTCTTTTCCCAGAGTATTTGTCCCACAGAGGCCATTTGGCGGCCACAGCACATTTCTGCACTGCAGGAAAGGCTTAAGCTGTAAACTTAAGTCTTGGGTCGGGAAAGCAGAAGGGTAGATTATGGGAAAAGGTGATCAAATATGTCAGGTAGTAAGATTTGTTATCGGGAATGGCTGAAAGTATGGCTGCAGCAGATGGAGGGGCGCGTGAAGGAATCCACCAGGGCAAACTATTCCCTGGCAGTTATGAACCATATCCTGCCGGCGCTGGGAGACTGTATGCTGGAGGAATTAACGGAGGAAAAGCTGCAGGAAACCCTGCTGTTTTGGCTGCGCTGCGGGCGCTTGGATGGCCGCGGCGGTTTATCTCCCAAAACCGCAAAGGATCTGATGGGCGTCATCAAAAGCAGTCTGCATGCCGCCCAGCGGCATTACCGCCTGCCCCCGGAGGAAATCCAGCTGCGCTATCCCTCTGGGGCAAGAGAAAAAACAGAAGTCCTCTCCCTGGTGGGACAAAAGCGGTTGGTGGCCGCCGCCTGCAGCGAGAATAGTCCTGCGGCGGCCGGGGTTTTGCTGGCGCTGTACACAGGGCTGCGGATCGGTGAAGTCTGCGCTTTGCAATGGAGGGATGTAGATCTGCAGGAGCGCACTTTGCGTGTGTGCAAAACCGTGCAGCGTATTTTTATAAGGAGTGGGACGGAAGAAGCGGGTCGCAGTTGGTGATTACAGCGCCCAAAACCAGCAGCAGCATGCGCACTTTGCCGCTGGCTGGTTTTTTGGTGCCAGTACTGGGGAATCTGTTGTGCAGGGACGGGGAGGCTTATGTGCTCACCGGGGAACGGGACTGCCTTGAGCCGAAGCGGTTTCGGGCACTTTACCGGCGCTTCCTGGAACGCCACGGTCTGCCGCCGCTGCGGTTTCACTGCCTGCGGCATACCTTTGCTACACGCTGCATCGAAGATGGGGCAGACTGCAAAACCGTCAGCGCTTTACTGGGGCACGCCTCTGTCAGCACCACACTGGATCTTTATGTCCACCCGCAGATGGAAGTGAAACGGCGCTGCGTGGACAGTCTGCCTATTTTTATAGATGAAGCATCTCGCGGCACTGGCAATCAGCAGAAAAGCGGGACGGATTCTTAAATTTTTTCAAAATCTGGTATATATGCTATCTTATTGAATAAAGAGGACTTTTTGTGAAAGAAATATCATACAGAAGTTCACAAAATGTACCGACGGGTGTACAGAGTGCATAAAGCGTCTATATAAATGGAATTAAAATGCAATAAAAGCGAGAAAATACAATATACATTTTTATCATGTATTCATTGTTCCACAATATGCTCCGCTTTTTTCAATGCGTTATTGACAATATTCACTAAAATAAAGGACATACAGATGTCCTGTATGCTGTTTTGCTGCCAAGGGGTGAACGGAAAGACTTAAGTTTACAGCTTAAGCCTTTCCTGCAGTGCAGAAATGTGCTGTGGCCGCCAAATGGCCTCTGTGGGACAAATACTCTGGGAAAAGAGAAGGGAATGTATTTTTTATGAACAGTAATGCAATTGCTGCCAAGCAAAAAGCAGACGCCAGCTTCAAAAAGAAGGGTCTTATTTTTGCTATCATGTCCGGCGTTTGCTACGGCCTGTACACTGGCTTCCTGACCCTCGGTATGGCCAAGGGCGTTTGGGGTGCTGACTGGTACGGCGCAAACACCTCCGGCCTGAGCGCTTTCGTCATCACTTATGTGCTGGGCGCTTTGGGCTCCGCTGTGAACGATACCATCAGTGGTATCTGGTCTCTGATCTCTGTGGCGATCAAAGGCGAACTGGGCGACTTCTTCCGCTGCCTGAAGACCAAGCCCGGCCTGGTCATGATCGTGTGCGCACTGATCGGCGGCCCCATCGCTTCCACCTGCTATGTTGTCGCACTGCAGATGGGCGGTTCCATCATCGTCCCCGTGGCTGCTCTGAACTCCGCTTTCGGCGCTATCATCGGCCACTTCGTCTTCAAGCAGGAACTGAACGGCCGTATGATCTTCGGTATCCTGGTGTGCTTGTTCGCAGCTGGTGTTATCGGCGGTACTTCCTTCGCAAACCTCGGCCCCACGGCTCTGATGGCTTGCGGTGTCGCTCTGATCTGCGCTCTGGGCTGGGGTATTGAAGGTGCAGTTGCAGGCTTCGGTACCACCCTGATCGAGTACAACATCGGTATCACCATTCGTCAGTGCACCTCCGGTTTGTCCAACATGATTATCCTGCTGCCCATCATGTGCATGATCGACGGCAACATCGGTCTGGCTCCCAACCTGCTGGGTACTGCTTTCACCGACAGCTCCATCATCTTCTTCATCATCTCCGGTTTCTTCGCCATGCCCGCATTCTCCTTCTGGTATAAGGGTAACTCCATGTGCGGCGCGGCTCTGGGTATGGTCTGCAACGGCGCATACGCTTTCTGGGGTCCGTTCTTCTGCATGATCGTTTGCGGCTTCATCGGCGGCATCGACGGCTATGTCCTGACTCCCGTCCAGTGGGGCGCTGCTCTGATCATGATCGTTGGTATCGCTCTGGTCGGCAACCTGAATCCGCTGGCCCTGTTCAAGAAGAAGGAGGCTTAAATCATGAGACCTTTGTACTATTCCATGCTGCTGCTGTTCAAGGACGGCAAGGAGCGCTGTGTTAACGATGTCATCAATGAACTGAAGGGCGAGTACAGCGGCTTCAAAATGCTGAAGTTCAACTCCGTTCAGGAAGGTCTGATGACTGCAAAGGAAAACGGCCTGCTGGATGAGACTCGTTTCGATCTGGACGAGGAAGGCAAGCTGCGCGTTTACTGGAAAGTAAACGATTACGGCATGCAGATGATGAACTCTTACATCAAGTAAGCAGTCGTTTCCAAACACATAACTGTAGATCAAACAGCGGCCCACCACCCCGGGCCGCTGTTTTGCGTCTGCATGGAAAAAGCGGTGCGCCGCAGGGTATTTAATACCCCTGCGGCACACCGCTTTTTAGCGTTGTGGGGTTGCGAGAATTTCGGTTTTGATATAGTTGAATGCAGCATCCTCGCCCTGGTCTTTCAGCACGGTGAGCATTTCGAGCAGCAGAGCGGCTGTGCGGGGGTGGATCAAATAATGATCCCGGGAGCGCATATAGTAGTCGTAAGGATCGCTGTCGCAATAGGCACTGCCGCGGTATGTTTTGCTGGCGGCGATGCGGTCGCAGAACATTTCCGCCACATAGGGGACGGGCATCTCCAGGCCGGTCATTTTCAGACCGGCTTCGGGATTATAATCGATCCAGTATTCCAGGTGGTGCTTGTTGCGCCCCTTGTGATGCAGCCAGGAGGAGGAATATCCCTTGTCCAGGCGCTCACCGTCGTTGGGGCTGCGGGTTCCGGAGTAGTATTTGGCGCCCACCAGAAACTCGGTGGGCGAGTATTTGGACAGGTCGTGCAGCAGCCCCTGCCGGTATAGCCCCAGGCGGAAACAGCCCTGCAGCACCAAGTGCCGGTGATGGGTGATGGTTTTGAAATGTTTGATCGGATGCAAATGGTCTCACCTCTTTGTTTCCAGTGTACCACAGAAAAAAGAAAAGATGCAAGAGCGGGTTTGGCATATCGGGGGACAAGGGGGCATAGAGTGAAGGGACACGGCGCGTTGCCGCCGGGGGACCGAGGGAAAGGTGAGGCTGAGATGAGCGAATGGACGCATAAAAACGAAGTGACGCTGGTGGGTGTGGCCCTGGCGGCGCCGGACTACTCCCATACAAATCATGGGGAACGCTTTTGTAAGTTTCCTTTGCGGGTGCTGCGGCTGTCGGGGCAGATGGATGAGCTGGTTGTGATAGCGGGGGAGAGGCTGCTGCGGAGCGTTCCGGTGGAACGGGGGACGCGGCTGTGCTTGCAGGGGGAGCTGCGTTCCTATAATAATAAATCCGGGCAGGGCAGCCGCCTGGTCATTACGGTGTTTGCCCATTGTATGGAGTCCGGCACGGGACAGGAGGATCAGAACCGGATACTGCTGACCGGAGCCCTCTGCAAGGCGCCGGTGCGGCGCAGGACGCCGCTGGGCCGTGAGATCTGCGATTTGATGCTGGCGGTCAACCGCCGCTATGGCCGGGCGGATTATATTCCCTGCATCGCTTGGGGGATGCTGGCGGAAGAAACGGGAAGTTTGGCGGTGGGGGATACGCTGGCTTTTGAGGGACGGGTGCAAAGCAGGATCTATCGCAAAACGACGGAGCGGGGGACGGAAGAGCGGACAGCGTATGAGGTATCGGTCATGCGTTTGGAGCAGGAAAGGGCGGATTCTTGTATTATTTTGCCTGAGGGGTGGTCATAATTGTGCGACGCCCGGAAAAGCGGATGTGATAAAATGATTACAATAATATATTAAAATGAAGAGAGAAAATTTTCATAAAAAGAAGAAAGGAACTGGCTGGTTATGGGAAAAGAGATTGTGATACTGCTGGGCAGCCCTCGGAAAAACGGCAATTCCGAGCAATTGGCAGATGCCTTGATCAAAGGCGCTGAACGGGCGGGGCATCGCGTTACGCGGATCTATGCGAATGATCTGGATACCGGCTGCTGCGATTGCGGCGGCTGCTACCATACGGAGGAAACCCCTTGCTGCCAGCATCCGGATTTCAATGGGATTGCCCGGGCTATCCTGCGGGCTGACGGCATTGTGTTTGCAACGCCCTTGTATTGGTACGATATTCCCGGCAAGCTGAAAAGCCTGATTGATAATATGTATTGCTTTTATGCCACAGGGAAACCCCTGGCCCGCAAGCGGGCGGCGATGATTTGCTGCGGCCACGCCGAAGATTATATGATGTTTGACGGCGTGCAGCGCACCTTTGAATTGATCGTCCGCGCTATGGATTGGAGCACTGCGGGGCAGATCTATGTTCCCGGCGTATTCCAACCCGGCGATGTGCAGCATACAGACGGGCTGAAGCGCTGTGAAACCCTGGGCGAACACTTTTTCGGATAAGCAGAAGGTGGGCGAAGATGGTAAAGAAAAATATTGTGGTGCTCACCGGCAGTCCCCGGGCCGGAGGCAACAGTGATCAAATGGCGGATGCTTTGATCCGTGGCGCGGAGCAGGCGGGTCATCTGGTGACCAAAATCAGCACGGCCCAGCTGAACGTGCAGGGGTGCGTGGCCTGCATGGGCTGTTATAGCAGTGCGGATCGGCCCTGCTGCCATAACGATGATTTTAACCGGATCGCACCGCTGATCGAGCGGGCAGATGTGGTAGTATTTGCTGCACCGCTGTATTGGTCCACTTTTCCGGCAGCCATTAAGCGGGTGATCGATAACTTCTATTGCTTCTATCACGGCGGACGGGCTGTGGCAGGCAAGCGGGCGGTGCTCCTGTCTTGCGGTGAAGATACAGCCTATAATATGTTCGACGGGATTCAGCGGGCCTATGAGCTGATCCTGCCGGTGCTGGGCTGGAGCAATGCCGGCATGATCCTGGCGCCGGGCGTCAATGATCCTGGCGATGTGCAGAAAACGGACGCTTTGAAGCGGTGCGAGGCATTGGGTAAAACCCTTTGAAATACAATTGAATTATAAAAAAGGAAGGCTGCCACGGGCAGCCTTCCTTTTTTATAATTGTACAATTTAGAAGTCACCATTTTACCATTTCTGCAACAGAGAAGGCGGTATCCCTGGTGAGGGCCTTCAGATTCCGGCGGAAGCGGTTATATCGATTGTAGCAATAGTCCAGAAAATCTTCTCCGCCATAGTGCCGGATCACGGCCCAGACAAACCAAAGCAGATCCTGCGCCATGATGAAGCATTTGATTTTCAGCAATTCCTCCTGAGTGGGGCCGTTGGCGCCATAATAATAGGAGAACAACTCGTCAATGGCGTGGCGCATCAGGCGGGATTCTCCGATATAAGCGGCGATGTCCCAGGTGGGGTCGTTCATGCCGGAGTACTCCCAGTCGATCAGATAGGGGCGGCCGGTGGCGGTGTTCATCAAGAAGTTTTCCGGCACCGTATCGTTGTGGCACGGGATCGATTCAAAGGAAGAGATGTGCTGCTCCATGAAGTGCAGCAGGGCGTTCTTCAAGTAGGGGTAATCGGAAAACAGCTGCCCCTTCTGATCCTGGACGATGCGCTCGTATTTTTGCAGTTCGGCTTTCCAGTCGAAGGTGTTGGGAAAAACTTTAGGGCTGGCGTGGATCGTTTTCAGGAGGGCGGCCACGGCCCGGACGCAATCGGAAGAAGAAGGATCCAGGGCGGCGAACGTTTTTCCGTTTTCAATGTACTCGCTGATCTTAATGCCGCTGGTCTGGCTGAAGTAAACGCATACAGAGTTCACGCCCAGTTCGGAGGCGATCACATTATTAACCTGTTCAACAGGACGGTTCAACATGCGGTCGGTCATGATGCCCGGTTCACGGATCACATAGCCTTTTCCGTGGATCGTCATTATATAATTGTAGTTTGTCAGGCCGCCGGCGAAGTGGGATTTGTCGTAGACAATGGTGTCGTCGGCAAACACTTTGCGCAGCGTGCGCTGCACCAACTGTTCAGTTTCGTTCATGATCAAATTCACCAAAAAATCTTGTCGTTTCATACTATGCATGCTAATATGGGAGCATGCCACACGCGGGGTCGAAAAAATACAGCACTCTGCGATTATTTAAATATAGTGTAACAAATTGATTACAGAATAACAACAGTTTTGCGGAAAATAAACCGAGACAAAACTGACTAATTCTTGCAAAAAAATGCCAAGAAGCAGAAGGGTTTGTCTAAATGCCCCAAATTGTCCCAGATAAGGGGGCTAAAAATACACATAATTCAATTAAATCGATATAATACAATTTCTATCAGAAATTAACAACAAAAATCCTATGTTTGAATATTGAATATTCAATATACCGGGAGCACGTTATGCTATTCTTTTTATAGAATTTAGACAAATAGCGCTCAGGCTATGCCTGCTGCTATGAGCGGATGCAGCAGGGGGTCTAAAAATAGTCGTCAAAAGACGAAGAAGGAGGTACAAATAATGAGATATCATGGCGAAGAAGCATTGGGCTTGGTGGAGACTTTGGCAATTGTACCCGTTATTGAGGCAACGGATAAAATGCTGAAGGCTGCAGACGTTGAGCTGGTGGCCCTGGAGGCCGGCGGTTCCACGCTGTGTACCGTATTTGTCAAGGGAGATGTGGCAGCTTGCAGATCTGCTGTGGAGGCTGGCGCAGCCGCTGCTGAAGCAATCGGCACCCTGACCGGCAAAAACGTTATGCCCCGCCCGATCAAAGCCATCAGCGCCATTGTCAACACCCATGACATTGACGCTGCGCTGCCTGAGGATTTTGAGATACCCTCCGGCTCTACCAAGGCATTGGGTATGGTTGAAACGTTCGGCGTTCTGTACATCATGGAGGCTGCCGACGCAATGTGCAAGGCTGCAGATGTTGATCTGGTCGGCTATGAGAACATTTACGATGGTTATGTTTCCGCCCTGGTTCGCGGCGATGTCGGCGCATGCAAGACCGCTGTTGCAGCCGGTGTCAAGGCAATTGAGGACATGGGTCACGAGGTATACAGCCATGTGACCATCGCCAGACCCCATCCCGGCCTGGAGAAGATTATCGTGCGTTACAGCACGGAAGGCCTGATCGACTGATTTTCGATTGGCAACACATTTCATAACGAAGCGGGGAGATGCCAATGAACACCATTATTGATAACGATTTGCTTTCGATTCAGGAAGCCCGTATTCTGGCAGAGAATGCGCGGGAGGCTCAAAAGCTTCTGGCGGCATTTTCGCAGGAAAAGCTGGATGAGATCGTTGACCATATGGCGGAAGAGGTCGGAAAATATGCCAAAGAGCTGGCGGTCATGTCGAGAGACGAGACTGATTACGGCGTTTGGCAGGATAAGTACATAAAGAACCGTTTCGTGTGCGAATATCTGCGCGGAAAACTGAAGGGGATGCGCTGCGTGGGCATCATCGGAAAGGACGACATGGCTCATACCATGGATGTCGGTGTTCCGATGGGCGTCCTGGCAGCTTTGTGCCCTGCTACCAGCCCGGTATCTACCACGATCTACAAAGCGTTGATCGCGGTGAAATCCGGCAATGCTGTGATCTTCTCTCCGCATCCGCGGGCCAAGAACAGCGTGGGCCGCGTGCTGGATATTCTGATCGCCACAGCGGAGCGGTATGGACTGCCGGAAGGCGCTATGTCTTATCTGCACACAGTTACGACTGCCGGAACGAAGGAACTGATGAATCATCCCGCGGTGTCTATGATCCTGATCACCGGTGTACCCAGTATGCTGGACGAGGCAACCAAGGCCGGTAAACCCGTGCTTTACGGCGGCGCCGGAAACGGCCCTGCGTTCATTGAGCGCACGGCAAACATTCCTCAGGCAGTACAGGACATCATTCAGAGTAAAACGTTTGACAACGGTATTGTTACCGCAGCTGAACAGTCCATCGTGGTGGACGGCCCTGTGGCCAACGAAGTCAAGCGGGAGCTGCAGAAGAACGGAGCGTACTTCATGACGGAGGCTGAGTCTGATCGGCTTGGTAAACTCCTGTTCCGCGAAGATGGCAGACCTGACGGCGAGATGGCCGGCAAAACCGCCAAGTATTTGGCGAAGCGTGCCAGGATCAATGTCCCGGAAGACACGGTTCTGCTGGTTTCTGAACAGAGATACGTATCTGATACCAATCCCTACTCCCGTGAAAAGCTCTGCCCGGTGCTGGCTTACTATGTGGAAGATGACTGGATGCATGCCTGCGAGAAGTGCATTGAGCTGCTGCTCAGTGAACGCCGCGGCCATACGCTGGTGATCCATTCCAAGGATGAAGAGGTTATCCGGCAGTTCGCACTGAAAAAACCTGTTGCCCGCGTGCTTGTCAACACGCCCGCCACTTTCGGCGGCATGGGCATTACGACCAACCTGTTCCCGGCGATGACGCTGGGAAGCGGTTCCACTGGACGGGGCTCCACTTCGGACAATGTTTCTCCGATGAACCTGATTTACGTCAGAAAAGTTGGTTATGGCGTCCGCCGGGTGGAAGACTTGTTTGGTTCTAAGGTTGAGGGGGAAGCGCCCGCGGTATCCTCGGCAGAAGCTTGTACTAAAAGCCAGGATGAGCTTTTGGTGCTGAAAAGTTTGCTGGATAAGGTGCTGGAAAACCACTGAGCGCGACAGCACCGGAAAGGGATATTGCGATGGTAAAAAACGATCATTTTTTTATTAAAACCAAAGTCTACTTTGACAAAGGTTCCATGCAGATGCTGCGCTGCCTGGAAGGGCATTGTGCTCTGGTAGTTTCCGATTCCATTATGAAGGAACTGGGCTATCTGCAGAAGGCGCAGAAGTATTTGCAGGAAGCAGGGATCGGATCTGCGGCATTCACTGATGTGAAACCGGACCCGGATGTTAACATTGTGGCGGCGGGCGTGGATGCGTACGAAGCTTGCAATGCGGATGTCCTGGTGGCCCTCGGCGGCGGCAGCGTGATCGATACGGCAAAGGCCATCCTGTACTTTGTGTGGCAGCGCCGCAAGGCGGCAGGGCAGCATTTTGAAAAGCCCTGCTTCGTTGCGATTCCGTCCACCAGCGGTACCGGATCGGAAGTGACCAATTTCTCGGTGATTTCCGCTAACGGATCGAAGAATGTTCTGATCGACGAGTTTATTGCCCCGGATGTGGCGATCCTGGATTCCATCTGCATTCAGCATGTGCCGCCGTCCGTAATTGCCGATACTGGCATGGATGTTTTGGTGCATGCGCTGGAAGCCTATGTTTCCACCGATGCGACGGACTTTACCGATGCTTTGGCGGAAAAAACGGCAGAGTTGATTTTTGGTCATTTGAAGAAACTGTATGACGATCCGGCCAACGGCGATGCCCGTGATCGTGTGCAAAACGCTTCCTGCATGGCAGGAATTGCGTTTACCAATTCCAACCTCGGCATTACGCACAGCTTGGCCCATGCGTTGGGTGCAGAATTCCATCTGCCCCACGGCCGCGCCAATGCGCTGATGATGGAGGCTGTAATTGCTTATAATGCCGATCTTGCTGGGACGGCGAACAACTACGCGGCCTGGAAATACCAGATGATGGCTGCGGAATTGAACTTTCCGGCAAGAACGCCGCGCGAAGGAACGGTCAGCCTGATGCAGGCAATTGCGAAACTGAAACGGGAGCTTGGAATCCCTCTGGGTATCCACGCCACCGGGCGAGTTGATCCGGAATTGTTTGAGCAGGCCGTGGAGGGTATGGCGGAGGAGGCGCTGCGCGATCGCTGCACGCCGACCAACCCGATCCAGCCCACCAAGGAAGATCTGATCCGTTTGTATCGCGAGTCCTATTAAGATTCGCAAAGTTTGTTAAATTCAATCGCCGAACCCTAATATTGGCGGTTCCGAAAAAATTTCAAAGAATGAGAGGTAAGTACTTTGGATATTCGTGAATTTTCGAACAAGTTTGCTGATGCAACTAAAAACATGTCCCCTGCAGAGCGCGCAGCACTGCTGAAGATGTTCGAGGGCGTGTCCAGTGAGATCACCAAGAGCGACGCTCCCTCCACTTGCCGTGTTTGCCCCCCCACCAGTGATGGCAGCATTCCCAACGGCATGACCGAGAGACTGCGCAAGCTGAAGGACAACTATATGAAGCAGCGCCCCACCGTGTCTATCCAGGCTGCTTTGACCAAGACCCGCATCATGAAGGAGAACCCCGGTCAGCATCCTTACATCTATCGTGGTAAGGCATTCCGTGCATGCTGCGAAGAGGCTCCCCTGATCATTCAGGACAACGAGCTGATCGTTGGTAACCCCACCGGCGGTCCTCGTTGGGGCTGCTTCTCCCCCGATATCGCATGGCGCTGGCTGAAGGATGAGCTGGACACCATCGGCACCCGTCCTCAGGACCCCTTCTATATCTCCGAGGAAGATAAGAAGGCCTGCAAGGAGATCCTGTTCCCCTTCTGGGAAGGCAAGTCCGTGGATGAATACTGCGAGACCCGTTATCGTGAGTGCGGCGGTTGGGAGCTGTCCGGTGAGTCCTATGTGGCTGACTGCTCTTACCATGCTACCTCCGGCGGCGGCGACTCCAACCCCGGTTATGACGTGATCCTGATGAAGAAGGGCATGCTGGATATTCAGCAGGAAGCCAAGGATCATCTGGCACAGCTGGATTATTCTCATCCCGAGGATATTGAGAAGATCTACTTCTATAAGATGGTCATCGACACCACCGAGGGTGTTATGATTTATGCAAAGCGTCTGTCCAACTATGCTCTGGAACTGGCTGCCAAGTGCAACGATCCTCAGCGTAAGGCAGAGCTGGAGAAGATCGCAGAAGTCAACGCATGGGTGCCTGCTCATAAGCCCCGTACCTTCTGGGAAGCTGTTCAGTCCGTGTGGACCATCGAATCCCTGATCCCCGTCGAGGAAAACCAGACCGGTATGTCCATCGGCCGTGTGGACCAGTACATGTATCCCTTCTACAAGGCTGATATCGAGTCCGGCCGTATGACCGACTATGAAGCCTTCGAACTGGCAGGCTGCATGCTGATCAAGATGTCCGAGATGATGTGGCTGACTTCCGAAGTCCAGTCCAAGTTCTTTGCAGGTTATCAGCCCTTCGTCAATATGTGCGTGGGCGGTGTGGATCGCAGCGGCCAGCCTGCTGAAAACGATCTGACCTATCTGCTGATGGATGCTGTCCGTCACGTGAAGATTTATCAGCCTTCTCTGGCTGTTCGTATTCACAAGAAGAGCCCCGATAAGTTCATGAAGAAGATCGTGGACGTTATCCGCTCCGGTATGGGCTTCCCCGCATGCCACTTCGATGATACTCACATCAAGATGATGCTGGCTAAGGGCATTTCCATTGAAGATTCCCGCGACTACTGCCTGATGGGCTGCGTTGAGCCTCAGAAGGCCGGCCGTCTGTATCAGTGGACTTCCACCGCATACAACCATTGGCCCATCTGCATCGAGCTGACTCTGAACCACGGCGTGCCTCTGTGGTACGGCAAGCAGGTTACTCCCGATCAGGGTGATCTGAGCCAGTATAAGACTTTCGAAGAGTTCGATGCTGCTGTTAAGGATCAGATTAAGTATGTTACTTACTGGACTGACGTTATGACCGTCATTTCCCAGCAGGTTCACCGCGATATCGTTCCCAAGCCCCTGATGTCCATCATGTTCGAGGGCACCATGGAGAGCGGCAAGGACGTTGTCCACGGCGGTGCTATGTATAACTTCGGTCCCGGTGTTGTGTGGTCCGGTCTGGCTACCTATGCTGACTCCATGGCCGCCATCAAGAAGCTGGTCTTCGAGGACAAGAAGTATACTCTGGATCAGATGAACGAGGCTCTGAAGGCTGACTTCGTTGGCTACGATCAGATCCGTACCGACTGCCTGAACGCTCCCAAGTATGGTAACGATGATGACTATGCAGACCTGATCGCTGCTGATATCATCAACTTCACCGAAATGGAGCATCGTAAGTATAAGACCCTGTACTCCATCATGTCCCATGGTACGCTGTCCATCTCCAACAACACTCCCTTCGGCCAGATCACCGGTGCTTCCGCAAACGGCCGTAAGGCATGGGTGCCGCTGTCCGATGGTATCAGCCCCCAGCAGGGTTCCGACTTCAAGGGCCCCACTGCTATTATCAAGAGTGTCTCCAAGCTGAGCAACGATAACATGAACATCGGCATGGTCCACAACTTCAAGATCATGTCCGGCCTGCTGGATACGCCCGAAGGCGAGATGGGTATCATCAGCCTGCTGCGTGCGGCCTGCGCATTCGGCAACGGCGAAATGCAGTTCAACTATCTGGACAACCAGACCCTGATCGAAGCTCAGAAGCATCCCGACGAGCATCGTGACCTGATCGTCCGTGTTGCTGGTTACAGCGCATTCTTCACCGAACTGTGCAAGGATGTTCAGGACGAGATCATCAGCAGAACCATGCTGACCAAGTTCTGATTGACGACTTTTTTGAAAGTGTCATCTCTCCCTTCCGCATCCCGCCTCCGGCGGGGTGCGGAGGCGGAGATCAGAAGCGGGAAATACAACTGTCGAGGACAGATGGAGATTAGATCATATGAGTAGTACGAATGGCGTAATTGAAAGAAAAGCGTTGATTTTCAACACGCAGAAATACAACGTCTATGATGGTCCCGGCATCCGGACTCTGATCTTTTTCAAGGGCTGTCCGCTGCGCTGCAAATGGTGTGCGAACCCTGAAGGTCTGGAACACCGGGTTCAGGTGATGTGCAAGCCCGATGTCTGCGTCAGCTGCGGCAGATGCGTGGGAGTCTGCCCTGTCGGAATCCATCAGATTTCGAAAGAAGAGCTCCGCCATGTGGTGGATCGTTCGATCCAATGTATTGGCTGTCGGAAATGCACGGAAGTCTGCCCCACCAGAGCCCTGCAAATCATGGGTGAGGAAAAGACGATTTCTGAGTTGCTGGAAATTGTTAAGGAAGACAGAATGTTCTACGAGCAGTCCGGCGGCGGCGTTACTTTAGGCGGCGGCGAGGTCACCATGCAGCCCGAGGCGGCAATCAGCTTGCTGCAGGCCTGCAAACTGGAGGGCATCAACACCGCAATCGAAACCTGTGGCTACACCAAGAAGGAGAATTTGCTCCGCATTGCTGAATTTGTGGATTTGTTCCTCTTCGATATCAAGCAGTTTAACTCTGAAAAGCACAGCCAGTGGACGGGTGTTCGTAATGAACGGATTCTTGACAACTTGCAGGAGCTGCTGCACCGGCGTTATAATGTGAAGATCAGAATGCCGCTGCTGAAGGGCGTCAACGATGCCCAGGAGGATATTGAGGGTGTGATTCAGTTCTTGATGCCGTATAAGGATCAGAAGAACTTCCAGGGGATCGACCTGCTGCCCTATCACAAGATGGGTGTGGCAAAGTATAAACAACTCGATATGGACTACCCAATCGAGGGCGATCCCAGTTTGAGTGCTGAGGATCTGGACCGGATCGAGGGATGGATCACGAAATATGATTTCCCCGTAAAGGTCATTAGGCATTGATTTTTTCTGCAGTTTGCGATAGGATGGTGAGACAGGGGTTATGGCACAGGAGCTGGAAAGAATCATACAAGAGTCGGTTCCCGGCAAACAGGTTACCATCGCTCATGTCATTGCTTCTCCGATGTCTGACATTTATGACCGGTTGGGTATTGACGAAGCCGGTGCGATCGGGATTTTGACGATCTCTCCCTACGAAGCGTCGATTATCGCTGCGGATGTGGCGACAAAGGCCGCTGATGTGGAGATTGGTTTCCTGGATCGCTTTACCGGTTCCGTGGTAGTCAGCGGTGACGTGCAGAGCGTAGAGACGGCGCTGAAAGCGGTGTGCAACACACTGAAAAATACGCTGGGCTTTACGGTTGTGGATATCACTCGGTCATGAGAAGGAAGCGCGTGATGGTGATCGGCCCTTCCCGTTGTGGGAAGACGACCCTGGTTCGTGCGCTGGAAGAGGATGGCCGGCCTCTGAGAAGGACGCCGGACTTGATTTACGGCAAACGAACAATGGACTGTCCCGGTTCTTATGTTGAGAACGCAGATATGTATAAGCATTTGATCGCGGCGTCGCAGGATGCGTCCCATGTACTGATCCTGGTGGATCAGTCCCGCCCGGTCGATATTTACTCACCGAATTTTGCACGGGTTTTTACCAAACCCGTGGTCGGTGTGATTACAAAGGTGGATTTAATGCCGGAAAATGAAATGTCCTGTATGCGGCAAATGCGGCTGATCGGTATAGAATCGCCGATTTTCCGCGTGAGCGTACCACAGGGGATCGGCATTGCGGCATTAAAGGAATATTTGTTTGGCCCAGCTGAAAATGACGATAAGAAGGGGGGAAATCAATGAAATTCATCACGGAAGACGAACTGCGGTATCTTTATCGAAAAGAACCCTTTACGACATACGAACCGGAACCCGGAACCCGTCTGACCCCCGGTGCACGGCAATTCCTGTTGGATCGCGGGATCGATATGTATGATGAGCAGAAGAAAGCTCCGATCATCAGAGAGTCCTTGACGCAAGAGATCTGCTGTCCGTCTGCGAATCCGAACCACAATAGCGGAACGAAGGAAACGGTCGCTGCACCAGCACCCGAAAGCAGTAGTGTGGAACATGGCAGCGTGGAACATAAAAGCGCGGAGCATAAAGTTGTGAAGAAATGCAACTGGAGAACGAAAATGGTGCGAACCAAACTTTGTTCTGTGGAAGCAATGTTTCTGAAGACGGAAGAAACTCTGCTGCAAGGCGACATTATGATGGCGCAGAACCTGACGCGGCTGTATAAACAGTTCAGCGATATCAGGCACATGGTGGAAGGGAAGGGCAGCGCGATGAACCTGCCCTGCAAGGAGTGCTCCGGCATAAATTGCGAAAACTTCTCCGAGGATCTGGAAGATTGCTTCGAAATTACTGATTTCCACGTACAGCTGGAGAAAGGCAGAGAGATCCTGGCATTGCATCAGCTGCGCTGTGCACTGCGGGAGATCGAACCGGTTATGTTACAGGCCTTCGAAGGCAACGATGCAGCAATTGGGCCCTGCATGGATGCAATTGGTAAGATCAATCAGATTATTAACACAATTTCTCAGATGATTTGTGGAGCCGTTGGAGGAAAAGAATGTCAGAGAAGGATGTAACGTTTCAGTATTGTGACGAAGTGATCAATCAGTTCGAAACGGTGTGCAAGCACCCGATCGTTGAGAAGTCTTCCGTCTATTACACTGGCGTGGATATTGGTACAGCATGCGTGGTTGTGGCGGTTCTTGATGAGAATTTCCGTCCGGTGGCCGGTGCCTATCAATATGCGGATGTGGTTCGCGACGGCATGGTAGTTGACTACTTTGGTGCCGTTCAGATCATTCGCGAAATGAAGGCGAAGCTGGAAGAAGAACTGGGTGTGGAAGAGCTGCTGTATGCAGCGGCTGCAATCCCTCCCGGAACGGATACGCTGGATGGCGGTGCTGTCAAGAACGTGGTGCAGGGCGCAGGCTTTGAACTGACAAATCTTTTGGATGAATCTACGGCAGCAAATGCAGTCCTTCGCATCAAAAACGGCGCTATCGTGGACATCGGCGGCGGCACGACGGGTATCTCGATCCTGAAGGATGGGAAAGTCGTGTATGTGGCAGATGAACCCACTGGCGGTACCCATTTTTCCCTGGTACTGGCAGGTGCGCTGCACATTCCTTTTTAAGAGGCGGAGCTTAAGAAGCGTGATCCGGCAAATCACAAGGAGGTCCTCCCGGTTT
>CALDMR010000149.1 GCA_937915065.1 uncultured Clostridia bacterium | reverse complement strand
TCGGGGCGGTTGGGGGTGATCTCAAACTCCACCACGTGATCGTCCAGTCCCACAATGGGTTTCAGATCATCACCGGGCTTGCAGTCCTCGCGAAGGATGAAGATGCCGTCGGGAATGCAGTGGGGGAACTCCGCCTGCTGGGCGTGGAGATCTTCCAGGGTGCAGATGGAGTCGGCTTTGGTGTTGTATGCCACCAGATCCCCTTCGTGAAGGTTGGCACAGAGGGTGTCGGGGCAGGCGGTGGAGCCGCCCAGATCCAGGCAGGTGTGGAAGGAACCGTCGGGCTGGATGAAAGCCTCCAGTACCTTGGTGCATACCCCCGGGCCGAATACCTTGTCCCCGGCCTTGATGTCTGCGGGGATGGAGGGCTTCTCCTTGTCCAAAGGATGGTAATCGTTCAGCAGGGCTGCGGCGGTGATGGCGGCATAGGGGAAGTCCCGGGTATCCAGGCCCAGTTCGCTCAGGCCGCACAGCATACCGTTGGAGGCCACACCCCGCAGTTTGCCCTTTTCGATTTTTACGCCGCCGGGCAGGGTGGATTTATGCTTGGCTACGGGCACCAGATCGCCCACATGGACATTCCAGGCGCCGGTGACGATCTGCAGCGGTTCTGCTTCGCCGGCGTCGATCTGGCAGACCCACATATGATCGCTGTCGGGATGGCGCTCCATGGACAGGATGCGGCCCACCACCACATTGGAGAGTTCAGCGCCCAGATCCGCGGTGGTTTCCACCTTGGAACCGGACAGAGTCATTGCTTCGTCAAAGGCCTTGTCGTCAGCGTCTACGGTGACGAATTCATTCAGCCATTTTCTGGATAGATTCATTGTTCATACACTCCTTTCTCAGAACTGCTCCAGGAACCGCACATCGTTCTCAAAAATGAGGCGCAGGTCGGCGATCTTGAAGCGGCCCATGGCCATGCGCTCCAGGCCCATGCCAAAGGCCCAGCCGGAATACACTTCCGGGTCGATGCCGCTCATCCGCAGCACATTGGGATGGATCATGCCGGCGCCCAGCACTTCGATCCAGCCCTCGCCCTTGCAGGTGGGGCAGCCTTTTCCGTGGCACTTGTGGCACTGGATATCCATTTCGCAGCTGGGTTCGGTGAAGGGGAAATGGTGGGGGCGGAAGCGGGTCACGGTGCCCTCGCCATACAGCTTTTCGATCACGGTGTTCAGGGTACCCTTCAGATCCGCCATGGTGACGCCCTTGTCAATGACCATGCCTTCCACCTGGTGGAACATGGGGGAGTGGGTGGCGTCCACCTCGTCCTTGCGGTATACGCGGCCGGGGGCAATGATGCGGATGGGCAGCTCCATGGTTTCCATGGCGCGCACCTGCATGGGGCTGGTCTGGCTGCGCAGCATCACGCGGCTGTCGGTATCAAAATAAAAGGTGTCGGACCAGTCGCGGGAGGGATGGCCCTCCTCGGCGTTCAGCTTATCAAAGTTATAGGTGGCCAGCTCGATCTCGGGGCCGTCCAGCACAGTGAAGCCCATGCCGATGAAAATGTCCTTGATTTCATCCAGGGCAATATACATGGGATGCTTATGGCCGATTTTCTGAGCGGCGCCGGGGATGGTCACATCCACGGTTTCTGCCTTCAGCCGGGCTTCCAGGGCGGCTTCTTCCAGCTTTTTGCCGGTCTTTTCCAAAGCGGCTTCCAGGGCGGAGCGCACTTCGTTGGCCAGCTGGCCCATGATGGGGCGCTCTTCTGCGGACAGTTTGCCCATTTGCTTGAGCACGGCCGTCAGCTCGCCTTTCTTGCCCAGATACTGCACGCGCAGCGCGTCCAGCTCGGAAGCGGCGGTCACATTTTCAAAGGCCGCCAGCGCCTCGGCGCGGATTTTTGCCAATTGTTCTTTCATGTCTAAAACTCCTTTTGTGGAATGGTTTAATGATAATAAAAAAAGCCCTTCGTTCCCCCGAAAGAGGGACGAAAGGCAAACCTTCCGCGGTACCACCCGCATTTGCATCCGCTGATGCACACTCATGCCCCGTTAACGGAGGGCAAACCCGTCCTGCTCTCGCAGGCTGCTCCCAGGCGAACCAAACCGGGCGTCCGCAGTCTGGCTTGCAGCCGGTGGCCAGACCTCTCTTGGCAGCGTTTCGCGGTTATTTTCCTGTTCATTGCTCATACAAATAGTATTTATAGCACAGAAACGGCAGAAAAGCAAGAGAAACTTCCATTCCTGGCGGAAGGAGCGCTTTGGGGATTTATCCGTTGCAATCAAGAGGGAGGTTTAGTACAATAAAGGCAACGAAAGAAGCGGCGCAGGCCGCGGCGGATGATACGGCAGGAGGATGATGATATGTACCTTGCAACAGCAGCGCAAATGCAGGAGATTGACCGCATTGCCATCCACGAACGGGGCATCCCGTCTTTGGAACTCATGGAACGGGCGGCGGAAGGTGTGGCTGATGCGGTGGAAGCGCTGGCAGAGCGGGAAGTGCCGGCGGGCAGAGAAAAAGCATTGTTACTGCCGGAGGCGCGGGGACAGGTTTCGCTGGGTGGCCATACGGCGGAGATCGTGAAAGCGCCGGGGGGCGGCCGGAGACGGGCGGCGGTGTTTGCCGGCCCCGGCAACAATGGCGGCGATGGCGTGGCTGCAGCCCGGTTGCTGGCCGGGCGCGGCTGGGAAGTGCGGGTGTTCCTGGTGGGTGACCGGGCCCATCTGACGCCGGACAACGCAGCCAATGTGGCGCGCCTGGCTGAGGTGCATCTGACGCTGGAAACCCTGCCGGAGGATTTTCCGGCGGATACGGAAGAAAACTGCGCGCTGCTGGCCTGGTGCGCCGGGTGTGATGTGCTGGTGGACGCCCTGTTCGGGGTGGGTCTGGCCCGCCCTGTGAGCGGGCAGTTTGCTGCGGCTGTGGCGCTGATGAACAGTGTGCTTGTGCCGGTGGTGGCGGCAGATATTGCCAGCGGCCTCTCGGCGGATACGGGCCGGGTGCTGGGGTTTGCCGTCCGTGCGGCGGTGACGGTGACGTTTTCCCTGGCCAAGGTGGGCCAGCTTGTGGATCAGGGCGGCAGTTATACGGGGCGGCTGATCGTTCATGATATTGGGATCCCGGATGAAATTCTATGGGCACAGCAACTGGATACGGAAACCATTGACGCCCTTTTTGTGAAAAATGCCCTGCCTCCGCGCCGGGAA
This sequence comes from uncultured Clostridia bacterium, assembly GCA_937915065.1. Taxonomy (GTDB): domain Bacteria; phylum Bacillota; class Clostridia; order Oscillospirales; family Oscillospiraceae; genus Pseudoscillospira. The sequence goes on along the minus strand of CALDMR010000149.1, from coordinate 7,219 downwards.
GATGGGCACAAAGGGGATTTCGGCAAGGATTATATTCTGGCCGGCAGCGTAGGGTTCACCGGTGCGCCGGTGTTTGCGGCCAGGGCATGCGTCCGCATGGGAGCGGGGCTTGTCACAGTGGGCACGCCCGCGGCGGCCTGGCCGGTGGTGGCGGGAAAATGCATGGAGGAGATGCCGTACCCCCTGCCGGATCAGGGCGGAAAGCTGAGCGCCGCCGCCCGCGGGCCGGTCCTTGAGCGGGCGCAAACCTGCGACGCGGTGCTGATTGGGCCGGGATTGGGCCGCAGTCCGGAGAGCAACGGGCTGCTCTGCAGCCTGGCTGCGGAGCTTCCGCAAAGTCTGGTGCTGGACGCCGATGGTATAAATGCGGTTTCTGAACATATAGATGTATTGCGGAAGCGATTCGGCCGTGTCACGGTGCTGACGCCCCACGACGGGGAATTTGCCCGGCTGGGGGGCGACCTGACAGCCTGCGCCCGCCTGGATGCGGCCCGGGATTTTGCGCGGGAGCACGGATGTGTGTTGGTGCTCAAGGGGCATCGCACCATTGTGGCTGCGCCGGATGGGCGCGCTGCGGTCAACACCACCGGGAACTCCGGTATGGCCAAAGGCGGCAGCGGCGATGTGCTGGCCGGTATGATCCTGGCGCTGCTGGGGCAGGGCGTGGCGGCGTACGAAGCGGCGTGCACAGCGGTATGGCTCCATGGCCGGGCCGGTGATCTGGCGGCCCGGGATAAGGGCGAATACAGCATGACGCCTTCGGATCTGCTGGAGAGGATCCCGGCGGCAATTTTAGAAGTGGAAAACTGAGAGAAGGGAGCAAGAAGCGTGCGCAAAGGAGGGCTTTGTGCACTGATGATAAGCCTGCCGCTGGCGCTGAGTGCCTGCGGAACGATAAACAGCGGCAGTGACGATGGAAGGACCGGGGATGTCGCCCGGGCTTTGCAGGAAGAATATCAGGCGCTGGAAAGCTGCGAGATGACGGCCCGGCTGCGCTGTGACTGGGAAAACGAAACGGCGGATTATACGCTGCGCTGCCATTGGAACGAAGCGGGAACGTCGTCCGTGGAAGTGCTGGAGCCGGAGCTGTTGACAGGGATCTGCGCAGAGCTGGAGGGCGAACAGCTGACGTTAACTTATGAGGATATGAGTTTGGCGGCAGGGACTTTGGGCAGCCAGGAGCTGTCCCCGGTGCAGTGTCTGCCGATGATTATGAATGCGATCCGCGAGGGCTATGTTCTGCAAAAGGGCGCTGAAAAAGTGGATGGAACGGAGTGTTTGCGGCTTTTGTTCGATGTGACAGGGCCCCGGGGCGGAAAGGTGGAGTATGCCGTCTGGTTCGGCGCGGGCCACACGCCGGTAAAAGCGGAGGTGCTGGAAGGAGACTCGGTGCTGTTTGCGGTGGATTTTTCCGAGTTTTCCGCTGAAGCCGGGGAGAAGACGGCATAAAAGCTGCCCGCCGGAGGAACGGTGGAGTTGAAAGAAAAGGGCTTGCCTATGGCAAGCCCTTTTCTTTTTGGAGCTACTGTGCTATACTGAAACGCGAAATTCAAGGCCTGGAGGCAGAGCAATTAAAATGGAAACGGATTTAAGAAGAACATGGACCGAGATCGATCTCGACCATTTGCTGTATAATTACCGCGTACTACGGGAGCGGGTGGGAAAACAGGTGAAGTTCCTCGGCGTGGTCAAGGCGGATGCCTATGGTCACGGCGCTGTTCAGGTGGCCCGGACTTTGGAAGAGGCCGGTGCTGATTATCTGGCGGTGTCCAGCCTGGACGAGGCCAGGGAGCTGCGGGAGCACGGCGTGCAGATGCCGGTGCTGATCCTGGGGCATACGCCGCCGGAACAGGTGAGCGAGCTGATCCGCCTGCAGATTACCCAGGCGGTGTCCGCCGAGGCCAAGGCGGAGGAATACAGCGCTGCCGCTGTCCGCTGCGGGGGCACATTGAAAATCCATATCAAAGTGGATACCGGTATGTCCCGCCTGGGCTTTCTCTGCGATGGGGAGCATTTTGAGGGCGGCGTGGAACGGATCGCCCATTCCTGCGGACTGCCTGGCCTGGAGGCGGAGGGGATTTTTACCCACTTTGCCGTGTCGGACGAGCCGGGGGAAGAAAATGAAGCCTACACCCGGCGGCAGTTTGATTTATTCCGCCGCGTCATAGACGCCCTGGGAGATCGGGGGCGGACTTTTGCACTGCGGCACTGCGCCAATAGCGGGGCGGTGGCCTATTATCCGGATATGTGGATGGATATGGTGCGCCCCGGTATTCTGCTCTATGGGCTGACGGAGATGGCTGAGGGGCTGGGGCTGAAGAGCGTGATGCGCCTGATGACCTGCGTCAGCACCATCAAAACCTACGAAGCCGGAACCACCATCAGTTACGGACGCCTTTATAAAACGGAGCGGCGCACCCGGGTGGGGGTGCTGCCCATTGGCTATGCAGACGGCTTTTTCCGCAGCTTTTCCAACTGCCTGCAGGTGCAGACAGGCGATGGCCCGGCGCCGATCCTGGGCCGGATCTGCATGGATATGTGTATGGTGGATCTAACGCACTGCCCCGGAGTGGCTGTGGGTGACGCGGTGGAAATTTTCGGCGGGAAAAATTCTGTCAATGAGCTGGCAAAACTGGCAGGTACCATTCCCTATGAGATCGTTTGTGCCGTTTCCAAACGGGTTCCGCGCATCTACTACCGGGATGGAAAGGCTGTGGAGCGAAAACTCTGGATCGAAGAGTGACACTGATGCGCGAAAAAAGGCATACACTGTCATGGGGCTGGAGAGATGGGAATTTCATGCTGCGGGCAGTATAAATTCCCCCCATGCGTGGGAGAATGGTAGTATCCTCTTCCGGTGAGCAAAGGGACGGAACGGCCCCTGCGTGACGCGGCGAAGGAGGAACTTTCTTCCGGCGGAGTGTGAGCTTTTTGGATACGAACGTGAAACGGGGCGACATTTATTATGCGGACCTCAGCCCGGTCGTCGGCAGCGAGCAGGGCGGTATGCGGCCGGTTCTCATTGTGCAGAACGACACGGGAAACCGGTACAGCCCCACGGTGATTGCTGCGGCAATCACTTCCCAGGTCAATAAAGCCCGCCTGCCGACCCATATTGAATTATCCTCCCAGAAATATGGACTTACCCGGGATTCCGTGGTGCTGCTGGAACAGATCCGAACCCTGGATAAGCGCCGTCTGCGGGAGAAGATGGGGCGGTTGGACGCAGAACTGATGGAAAAGGTGGATTCCGCCATTGCTGTCAGTTTTGGATTGCCGAACGACAGACTTGTGTGATATACTATATGACATGGGGCCCGGGCCCCATGTCATATAGTACTATTATGGATAGAAAAAGGAGAAAGAGCCGTGAAAAAAAGTTGGATTCTGCGCCTTGTGTGCCTGCTGACGGTGTCGCTGCTGGCGGCCACCTGTGTTGCTGCGGCGGGAAGCGTCGGTTCGTCGGACGATCCCCTGGTTACATACAGTTATGTAAATGATACATTTAAGAAAGAAGTGCTGTCCGAAGCCAATGGCGGTTTTGTTCTGGTGACGATGAGTAAGGGGCAGACGCTGAAGGGACAGGTGGGGACAGAAGTGATGCTCCGCGTGGGCACGGCGGTCTGCACGGCTTCCTCTGCGCCGGGCCTGATCGATACCAGCAGCGCTTCAACGCTGGACAACGGCGCAGCCCTGGCCAAAAATCATCTGTACATGATGACGATTGAAGAGCGGGGGGTAAAAGCGACGGCTGGCACGGTGAAACTTTTGGTGCGCGGCAGTTATACGGTGGCCTGAATACAGATACCTATACATAATAGAAAGACGCTTGAGCATATAGTGGCTCAGGCGTCTTTTTGCGGTTTGGAGTGAAATGTATGGAAGAATATTTGGTTTATCGGGATCATCGGGCCTGCGGCAGCATCCGCGCGGAGCAGCAGGGGCTGTATACGAGTTTTTCTGCGGACTGCGATGGGCAGGAAGAGCGGTTGTATTCGCTGTATCTGGAAGGCGAGTGGGGCAGTGTGCTGCTGGGTGTGCCGGAGTGGCGGGAGGGGCGTTATGTGCTGCGGCGCACCCTGGCGAACCGGGAGTGGGAGCCCGTGGGTGCCGTGCGCTGCGCACGCCTGAAGGAGCGCGGAGTGCCGGAGCAGATGGGCGCTTCGGAACAGCCGGATGGGGGATGGATGCGGTTGGAGCATCCGGAATGCTTTTTCTGCTGTACAGCGCCGCAGCTGGCTGTTTGCGGGCCGTGCTACTGGAAGCAGGCGGCGGATGGGCGGTATCTGGCGGTGCCGCTGGATGCGGGGCGGCCCTTTTTGCTGCCGCGGTATTTTTGCTTTGCCCGGGTGGAACAGCTGTGGGGACAGAGCTTTGCAATTTTCTTTTTTGATACGAAGGAACGGCCATGTCTGCGTTAAGCAGAAAAGCGCCGCGGGGAAATACCCGCGGCGCTTTTGTATCATTGTTTATCTTCATCCAGCAGCTTGTTGAGTTCGCGCATGAACGTATTGATGTCCTTGAATTGGCGGTAGACAGAAGCGAAGCGGACATAGGCCACTTCGTCCACAGCTTTCAGCTTATCCATGACCAGCTCGCCCACGTGTTCTGTGCTGATTTCGCGCTCCAGGGAATTTTGCAGCTCCTGCTCGATTTCTTCGCCGATTTTCTCCAGCTGAGCTACGGATACCGGCCGCTTTTCGCAAGCCCGGAGCATACCGTTGACCAGCTTGCGGCGGTCGAAGGTTTGCCGGCTGCCGTCGCGCTTGACGACCACCATGGGCATGCTTTCCACGGTTTCGTAGGTGGTGAAGCGCTTGCCGCAGGAAAGACACTCCCGGCGGCGGCGGATGCTGCTGCCCTCTTCTGCGGGGCGGGAATCCACGACTTTGCTTTCTTTATAACCACAATAAGGACATTTCATAAGCTTCCTCCATCCATGCCGCCCGTGCTGCGACGGCAGATTGCGCCGGGGATCTTACGATTTATTATAGCACAAGCGGCTGTGAAAGCAACTGGATTTTTCCAGGCGGCCTTATTTGACCAGCAGCTTTTCACCGGCCAGATAAATGTCGCCGGCGCCCACGGTCAGGATCAGGTCGCCTTCCCGGGCCATGGAGCGCAGGGTATCGGTTACCTCGTCGAGGGTTTTGCAGTAGATTGCACCGGGAATCGTGTCGGCCAGATCTTTGGAAGAAATACCCAGGGTGTCCGTTTCTCTGGCGGCAAAAATCTCCATCAGGATTGCCACATCTGCCAGCTTCAGCTCTGCGGCAAATTCATTGAACAGGGCTTTCGTGCGGGAATAGGTGTGGGGCTGGAAAGCACAGATCACGCGCTGGTAGCCCAGTTCCTTGGCGGTGGAAAGCAGCGCGTGGAGTTCGCCCGGATGATGGGCATAGTCGTCGTATACCTCGGCGCCGTTGTAATTGCCCTTGTGTTCAAATCGGCGGCCGGCGCCGGTGAAGGTGGACAGGCCGGCGGCAACGGCGTCGCCGCTGATGCCCAGGGCTTTGGCTGCCGCTGCGGCGGCCAGGGCATTGAGAATGTTGTGGTGGCCCGGTACCCGCAGGGTCACATGGCAATAAACTGCGCCGTGCTCCACAATATCAAAGGAGGGACAGCCCCTGCAGAGTTCGATATTTTCGGCGGTGAAGTCTGCCTCTTTGGAGGCCAGGCCGAAGGTTGTTACGGGATGAGAAAGCCCTTCGACAGATTCCATGGCGCCGCGGTCATCGGCGTTAACGATCACGCTGCCGGTGGCGGGAACCAACTCGGCGAAGCGGTGGAAAGAGTGCTCCACATCGGCCAGGTCTTTGAAGAAATCCAGGTGGTCGGCTTCCACATTCAAAATGACGGCTACGGTGGGAAAGAAGCTCAAAAAGGAGTTGCAGTACTCGCAGGACTCCAGCACAATGGTATTGCCATGGCCCACGCGGTAACCGGAACCCAGCAGGGGCAATGTGCCGCCAACCATAATGGTGGGATCCAACGCGGCGGCCATAGTGATATGGGTCATCATGGAGGTGGTGGTGGTTTTGCCGTGGGTGCCGGAGATGCAAACGGCATTTTGATACCTCTGCATAATGGCGCCCCAAGCCTGGGCGCGCTCGAAAATGGGGAGACCCTTGGTGTGGGCTGCGGCGATTTCGGGATTATCATCGTGCACGGCGGCGGTGCGGATGATATAGTCGCAGCCATCCACATTTTCGGGGTAGTGGCCAATACAGACTTCGATGCCGAGACTGCGCAGATGGGCCACTGCCTCGCTTTCGCGCATATCTGAGCCGTGGACGGAAATGCCTGCGCGGTGCAGCACTTCGGCCAAGGGCGACATGGACACGCCGCCGATGCCGATCAGGTGTGCCCGCTTGCCGGGAACCATATAATCACGGATATTTTCCATACAAACCTCCAAAATAAAAACGGAAAGGGCGCATCCCCTTGCCGGCAGTTGCAAAATTTTGCGGATATATTATAATACTGAACGAGAAGAAGTGCAACACTTCCTGCGTGTTTTCATGGGTTGTATCTGTTTTGAGGAAGGGGAGCACCAGGATCCTATGCGGTATTCTGTCCGATTCGTGACAAATTGCGCAAAATTGCTGAAAGGAGGGTGGCCCAATGGAGCAGATCCCAGCGGCGGCGCGGCGGGTTTTGGAGATCATGGAAAATCATGGCTTTGCGGCTTATCTGGTAGGTGGCTGCGTGCGTGATCTGCTGCGGGGAAAGCGGCCCCAGGATTGGGATATGACCACCAATGCCCGGCCAGAACAAGTGATGGCGCTGTTTGAGGGGGCTGCGATCCCTACGGGGCTGCAGCATGGCACGGTAACGGTGCGGGAAGGGGAGAGCTCCTTTGAAGTGACGACCTTCCGCAAAGATGGGGATTACGGAGATCACCGCCATCCGGATCATGTTACATTTACCGATAGTCTGGCAGAAGATCTGATGCGGCGGGATTTTCCGATCAATGCTATGGCGCTGGATCTGCGCGGGGAACTGACGGATCTGTATGGCGGCCGGGAAGATCTGGCGGCCGGCGTGATTCAATGCGTGGGAGATGCGCGCCGGCGCTTTGATGAGGATGCGCTGCGCATTTTGCGGGGCCTTCGCTTTGCTGCTGCTTTGGGCTTTGAGCTGGAGGATGAAACGGAGCGGGGGGCGCGTGCAATGGCGCCGCTGCTGAATTCGGTGGCTTCGGAACGGATCCAGGAAG
>CALDMR010000148.1 GCA_937915065.1 uncultured Clostridia bacterium | reverse complement strand
GCCGCCCCGCTTTTCACTTATGGATGCTTCTGAGTCGTTTGCGTATCTTTTGCATATGTCTTTTTGTTGCTGTATCGATGGGCTCACCGTCAAGTTTCTTTTGTGACCTGAATACATAGTCCAGAAAATTTCCGCTCATATCATCTTTTGTAAGCGGTATCCCTGTTCTTTGAGCCTTTCTTTTCAGATAGTATCGACTGCCCTTATAAGAATATTTTTGATAGAGATTTTTGCCGCTGATGCGATGATTATTCGGGGTTACACCCTGATCCTTAACAATAGTACGGAGCTTTCGGTACAGTCTATTATAGTATTTACTGATAGTTTTATCCCGAATGCGGATATGCCTGCCATCAAAAGCAAATCCTAAAAACTCGATAATATTTTTGCCATTAGCTCCATTACTAATAAAGCCATTCGTGCAGTTTTTGACAGACATGTTGTCAAAATAAAATATCTTTGTTTTGGAGTCTTTAAGCTCCAGATGAGGAACAGAATCCAAAATGCTTTTGATGGCTTTGTAATGGGCAGAAAAATCTACTGTACTTTTGGGAATGACAACAATAAAGTCATCACTATAGCGCATATAGAAACCGCCCAAAGAAGAAACGTATTCTTGCAGTTTTCTATCTGCTGTAAGCATATATACATTGGCAAGGACTGCGCTAATCGGAGAACCTTGGGGAACTCCATACTTTGGGTGAGGGGAGGTATAAACTATATTTTTATTTTTCCTAAACTCCTCCGGAGATAATGCTCGTTCGTGTGAACGGTCATTAAATTCCTTTCGCCCTTTGGGTGTATCTTCAAGTCCATTAAGCACCAATAAGTCTTGCAATTCAACATAAGAAAAACGTGTAACGTTCTTATATACTGCATAAAGATCATCTGGCAATTTTTCAACAGACAACAAATCACACAGCTGCTTTTTCAAATATATATGATCTAAATTGTCAAAAAAATCAGTGAAATCACCGATCATCACATAACACGAAGTGGTATTGCGAATATGTTGAAATGCCTCTTTTGCAAAATCAATATTGCTTTTTCTCAAGTTCGTTCGATATGCTACTGCAACAGAATCGATACCATCTTTCTTTACCCTTTGATTATAAGCCTCATTTATAAGATATGCATAGTAGCGGTAAATCCATCCATCTATGTGAGCCGCATAATAAATTTGACGTTTCTTGGGCTCGCCTTTTTTACCGTCTTTAACTTTTCGACTTTTTATTGTATAGTGAATAAAAGGGTAGAATCCATGATGAGCAACTTTATCAGAAGAAGTTATATATCCAAAACATTTATCAAGAGATACTCTTCGGTCAAAATGAGTGTATTGGGGAGGCACTTTTTGAGATTGCTTTTCTTTCCATTCACACAGATTCATAAAATCCCCCTTTATAGCGCAATACCCGTCAGCACGGAGGATAGCATTCCTTAGCTGACGGGTATACTTTTTAACTTGGTATTCTTACTTGGCAATTGCCTTGCTGTGCATCAATACCAGCTATCCTTCAATTTGCCCAATCTTCAATCATGGTATAATTGAAAGGGAGGACCGTATCAACATGATTCTGTGCATCATTGTCCTTGCGGCAGCCGTGCGGCTGGCTTGGATTCATGACCCGCAGTTCCATCGTGGATTTCTGGAAGAAATCTGCTCTGGACTGTTGACAACAATCTTCTTCCTCTAAACCTAGTGTTTAGAGCATTTATAGTATACTGCATATCGCCTGCCTTGTCAATTTTCCCTTGGATGAAAAAGAGTGTTGAAGGAAATTCTTTAACCTCGGTATACCTATATGGCCGCTCTCTTTTTTCTTGGCCCTCTTGGCTTAGAAGTGGGCTTGTGCTTTACCCCGTTGCGGAAATAGGTGGTTTCGTAACGGTCAAAGAAAACAAATAATCCGAACCCGTCTCCTATCGGAAACAAGTTCGGATTATATTGGTTTGGTGCCGGTGGTGGGACTTGAACCCACACGTTGTTGCCAACAACGGATTTTGAGTCCGTCGCGTCTGCCATTCCACCACACCGGCATGTGAAAATCATATTTATTATAGCTTGTCAGTGCGAAAAAAGCAAGAGTATTTTTGAAAAAAACTGAAAATCCGATGGCGGAGTGGAAAAGTCTCCGCAAAAAAGAAAAAAGAACTACACAATCAAAGTGGGGTGTGATACAATCATAAATTAGAATGGTATAGGCTATCGGCAGAAGCCGGCGCCAAACAATTACGAAAGAGGGGAAGCGCTCCGTGAAAAAACTGCGTATCCGCGACCGGGCCGGCGTACTTTTGGCGGCATTGGGATTGGCGGCAGCATTGTCGGGCTGTATGTTTGCTTCCTCGCCGGAGGATCTGTACAGCCTGCCGAAACTGCCGGAGGAATATGTGGACTTGGAGCAGGAATTGGCGGTTCTGGTCAATAACGGCTACGAGTATGCTGCGCCGACGGGCGGGGAGAATATCCAGTTGGTGCAGATGGTGGATATTGACGGCGATGGGGAAGATGAAGCGCTGGTGTTTCTGCGCAAGAGCAGCGATCCAAAGCCGATGAAAATCTGCATCTTCAAGCAGCAGGAAGAGGGATATCAGACCGCCGCTGTGATTGAAGAGAACGCTGCGTCGATTGCCCAGGTGGATTATCGCGATCTGAATGGCGACGGAATTCAGGAAATTGTTGTGGGCTGGAGGATGATGAATACGGAGTCCCACAGTAGCATGCTAGCGGATAATGCTGTGTCAGAGCGGGTGCTGACGCGGTTGGTCTCTGCCTATAATATGGAACGCTATGATTGTCAGAAAATATTGGAAACCAGTTACAACAAATATATTATAACGGATCTGGATGGCAATGCGGTACCTGAATTGATTACTATTACTGGCAGTACCGGAAATTGCAGTGCTGCGGTTTACGAATGGAATTTGGGTGTTCTGCAGCAGACCTGCACGGCAAAGCTTTCTGTGCCGCCGGGGCTGTTGGATGGAGTTCGCGTAGGCGGACTGTCTGATGGAAAGCAAGCACTTTTTATCAGCGGTGTGGTAGATGAACAGACCAGGATCACGGATATTCTGGTGCTGGGCGGCGGAGCGCTGACAAATTGCGTCATGGATGAACAGAGCGGAATCAGCCGCTTGGTTTACCGCAATTCTACGGTTCAGGCCCGGGACATCAATGAAGATGGAGTTTTGGAAATTCCGATCTCTTACGATATGCCGGGAACCGGCGATCTGTCGCAGGCATATTGGGGCCTGAATTGGACTGCGTTTTCCAGCAAGGGAGAGGCCCGGGTGACGGAAACGACCTACCATAATTTGACGGATGGGTGGTATCTGGTGCTGCCGGAAAGCTGGAAGGATGCAGCAACGGTCACAAATGTATCCAGCAGCAGCGGGGAGCGGGCGGTGACCTTTGGCGTTAATCGCGGGGAAAATATGGCGCCATTGGATGTCCTGACGATTTATACAGAAACGGGGGACAGCCGGGAGTACAAAGCGAATAAGGGCAAGCGCTTTGTGTTGCTGCGGCAGACGACCGCAATTTATGCTGCGGAAATTTTGCCCGGCGCTGCGGCCTGGTCCGGGTCTATGAGCGAAAGTGCATTGAAAGAGGCGTTTCATCTGATTCGCGCCGAATGGTATGTGCGGTGATGAAATGGAACAGGACAAAACGGGAAAGGATGGTTTCACGGCATGAAAAAAGTTTTGGTGCTGGAGGACGAGGCCAGTATTCGTGGTTTTGTTGTCATCAATCTAAAGCGCGGGGGATATGACGTGATCGAAGCGGAAAGCGGAGAAGAGGCGTTGGAAAAACTCAGCGAAAATCCTGATGTGAAGGTGGCGCTGCTGGATGTGATGCTGCCTGGTATCGACGGGTTTGAAGTGTGCCGCCGGATTCGGGCCACCAATACGAAGATCGGTATTATTATGCTGACGGCGCGCGCGCAGGAAATGGATAAAGTTACCGGACTGATGACCGGGGCGGATGACTATGTGACGAAACCCTTTTCGCCAGCGGAGCTGACAGCCCGGGTGGACGCTTTGTTCCGCCGGGCTGGCGGAGATGTGGAGGAAGCGCCGGATGGGGAAATCCGCAAGGATCCCTTCCTGCTGAATACCCGCAATCGCACGCTGGAAAAAAACGGACAGCGGATCAAGCTGACCCAGGTGGAATACACCATCATGAAAATGTTTATGGAAAACCCTGGAAAAGCCCTTTCGCGGGAAGAGATTTTGGACATGGTTTGGGGCCAGGATTATTTCGGCGAGGTTAAAATCGTGGATGTTAATATCCGCCGCTTGCGCTTGAAAATAGAGGATAACCCGCAGAATCCCACATACATCACCACAGTTTGGGGATATGGCTATAAGTGGGGTTTTTGAGCGCGGAGATGAGAGTATAGCTTGCGGGAAAGGAGAATGCGGCGCATGCATATGAAAGTAAAAAAGCAGCTGCACGGCTTGCGGCAGCGGTGGATGGTCAACAGCATGAGCATTGTGGCCATTATTATGCTCATTGTTTGCGGCGTGTTTTCCGCCGGTGTGGTTACCTATTATTACAGCAATGTACAGAATGCCATGAAAGCCCAGGCGAAGGCGTCCATTGGATTTATGAACCGCTCAGCGATTTCCAATTATGATGAATACTATGCCATGGCGTATAACTATGCCCAAAGCTTTGTGGATAAGGATACGATGGAGTTGCAGTTTATCGATGCCAGCGGTAGGATCGAGACGTCTTCCTACAATCTGACGGCGGGGCTGCTGCCCGGAACGCGGGATATTGCCACTGCGCTGAAGGCGGGGCGCGTGGGAACCTATGTGGGGCAAGATCCCCATACGGACGAAAAAATCGTGGCCGTTTCCTGTCCGCTGACCTTTGATGGCGCGGTGATCGGCGCCATGCGGTATGTGATTTCCGCAAGGCTGATTGACCGGCAGATCATCATAAACTGTGCGTTGATCTTTGGCGTGGGTATGATCCTGCTGGTGATGGTGTTTTTCTCCAATATGGTATTTATCCGCAATATTGTGGAGCCTGTGGCTGAAGTGACGGAAGCGGTGCAGCACATATCATCCGGCAGCTATGGCTTGCAGATTGAGAATACATATAAAGAAGAAATCGGCGATCTGGTGGACAGCATCAACGATATGTCCACGAAGATCAGTCAGAATGAAAAAATGCAGCGGGAGTTTATCTCGTCTGTGTCCCATGAACTGCGCACGCCGCTGACGGCCATCAACGGCTGGGGTGAAACGCTGCTGGGCGATACCAGCAACGATCCGGTGCAGCTGCGCCGGGGCATCGGCATTATTCTGAAAGAATCGCGGCGTCTGACCAATATGGTGGAAGAGTTGCTGCAATTTTCCCGGATGCAGGATGGCCGTTTTACGCTGGAAGTTGAGCCGGTGGATATCCAGGCGGAATTTGAAGATGCTGTGTTTACCTACCGCGAGCTGTTCCGGCAGGATGGGATTGAGGTGCATTATGATGACGGTGGCCTGGAAGAGTTCCCGATCATCGAGGGAGATCCGGAACGCTTGAAGCAAGTGTTCTGCAATTTGCTGGACAATGCGGCCAAGCATGGCGGCAGCGGCGGCCGGATCGACACTTCGATCCGTGTGGGCACGGAGCAGGTGGTGCTGGCGATCCGGGATCATGGCCCCGGTATTCCGGAAGCAGAGCTGCCCTTTATCAAACAGAAATTCTACAAAGGCAGCTCCAAAGCGCGCGGCAGCGGTATCGGGCTGGCAGTGGTGGAAGAAATCATTACGCGGCATGGAGGCCGTTTTGAAATTGGAAATGCCGAGGGCGGCGGCTGCGTGGCGCAGCTGTATTTGCCGCTGAAACAGCCAATGCAATAAAATAGAACAAAAGTTCCTAAAATTGTTGCGTTTTCATGCGGCAAAGAGTATACTGTAAATCCAAAGGAGAACATACATGGCAGAAGAAAAGCAGACCCGGGGGTGCTGTGATACCCCTTATAAAACCACTTGCGGCGGACAGGCGCTGATCGAAGGCATCCTGATGCAGGGGCCCGAAAAGCGGGCAATCGTGGTGCGCAAACCGGATGGCGAACTGGAGATCAAAACCGAAGCCAATCCGGGGCGGCCCGGTTTTTGGAAGCTTCCCTTTTTCCGTGGGATCTACACCTTTGTCATGGCGATGTATACCGGCGTGAAAGCGCTGATGTATTCGGCAGAGGTTTCCGGCATTGAAGAGGAAGAAAACGAAGAACCCGGCAAGTTTGAGCAATGGCTGAGCCGCCATGTCTCTGATGAAAAGCTGATGAGCATTATGCTGACGCTCTCTGTTTTGATGGGTGTGGGTATGGCGCTGGTTCTGTTTATCTTTTTGCCCAGTTTCCTGGTGGGTGCGGTCAATTATCTTGTGCCGGGGGGCATCGGCCTGTGGGCCATGGGTATTCTGGAGGGCGTTCTGAAGGGCGTCATCTTTGTGCTGTATCTGTTTTTATGCTCCCGTATGAAAGAAATGCGGCGTATGTTCAGTTACCATGGCGCGGAGCATAAAACGATTTTCTGCTATGAAAACGGGTTGGAGCTGACGGTGGAAAATGTTCGGAAACAGCCCCGGCACCATCCCCGCTGTGGCACCAGTTTTCTGTTTGTTGTCATTATTATTTCCATTGTCCTGTCGGTGGCGCTGTTTACGCCACTGGAAATCGGCAATGTGTGGCTGCGCATGCTGCTGCACTTGCTGCTGTTGCCGGTGGTGATGGGCGTGACCTATGAATTCAACCGCTATGTGGGCGCCCACGAGGATCTGATCAGCCGCATTTTGCGCGCTCCGGGGCTGTGGATGCAGAACTTCACCACCTTTGAGCCGGACGACTCCATGATTGAAGTCGGTATTGCGGCGCTGAAAGAAGTGCTGCCCGAGGAGCAAGGCAGCGACCGTTGGTAAAAATCATAAAGTGAGGGCGGCATATGCCATCAACATATCATGATCTCTATTTGGATGTGCGCCGGGCGCTGATTAAAGCGGGCGTGGAAAGCGCTGCGCTGGAGGCGCGGGAAATTGTGTGCTGCGCATCCAACAAAAGTAAAGAAGAATTTTTAAGGGACGGGCGGCTGTATACCTCTGCAGAGATCGAGACGACGGTGCAGGCGCTGCTGGAACGCAGGCTGCGGGGAGAACCGGTGGCCTATCTGGTGGGCGAGTGGGAGTTTTTCGGCCTGCCGCTGACCATTACCCGGGACGTGCTGATCCCGCGGGACGACACCCAGGTGTTGGCCGAACAAGCCATTGCCTGGCTGAAAACCTGCGACGGAGCCGCGCGGGTGCTGGATTTGTGTACAGGCAGCGGCTGCGTGGGACTGGCGTTGGCGTCGCAGCTGCCGGATTGCCGGGTGGTGCTGGCGGATCAGTCGGAAGCGGCGCTGCGGGTGGCGCGAACCAATGTGCGCTTGAACCGGCTGCAAAGCCGCACCGCAGTGATGCAGGCGGACGCCCTGGCTCCGCCGCCGCCGAATTTTGACGGGTTCCGCTGTATCGTGTCCAACCCGCCCTATATTCCCACCGGTGATATTGCGGGGTTGGATGGCTCTGTGAAGGATTATGAGCCCCGCATGGCCCTGGATGGCGGCAGCGACGGCCTGGACTTTTACCGGGCCATTGCGGGAAAGTGGAAATCTGCGCTGCTCCCCGGCGGCAGGCTCCTGTTCGAGCTGGGGATCGGACAGGCCGACGCGGTGCTGCGGCTGATGCGCAGCGAGGGGTTCGGAGATTTGGAACTGTTTGAAGATACCCGCGGCATTCCCCGGGTAATCTCCGGTGTTTTGTACACAGAAGTATGATGAAAAGAGAGTGGGCCGCTTCTTAAAAGGCGGCAGACGGAAAGGATTGATCAGAATGGCAGGCAAGGCAAAAGCGTCCGCGCCGGTGGAACCGGCAGGGCCCGCTTCCGACAAGAAGCGCGCCATTGAAACAGCCATGCAGCAGATTGAAAAGATGTATGGCAAAGGCTCCATTATGCGGTTGGGAGAAAACCTGCACGCCAATGTGGAAGCCATTCCCACGGGGTCGTTGGCCCTGGATCTGGCTTTGGGCATCGGCGGTGTACCCAAGGGGCGTATCATTGAAATCTACGGTCCGGAATCTTCCGGTAAAACAACGCTGGCGCTGCATATTGTGGCGGAAACCCAGAAAAAGGGCGGCGAGGCGGCTTTTGTGGACGCGGAACATGCCCTGGATCCCACCTATGCCCGCGCGCTGGGCGTGAATATTGACGACATGCTCATTTCCCAGCCCGATACCGGCGAGCAGGCTTTGGAGATCACCGAAGCATTGGTGCGCTCCGGCGCCATTGATGTGGTGGTGGTGGACTCCGTGGCGGCGCTGGTGCCCCGGGCTGAGATCGAGGGCGAAATGGGCGACAGCTATGTGGGCCTGCAGGCCCGGCTGATGAGCCAGGCCCTGCGGAAGCTGACCGGCGCCATCAACAAGACCAACTGCATTGTCATTTTTATCAACCAGCTGCGCGAAAAAGTGGGTGTGATGTATGGCAACCCCGAGGTTACTACGGGCGGCCGTGCATTGAAGTTCTATTCCTCCGTGCGCATTGAGGTGCGCCGGATCGAGGCGCTGAAGTCCGGCAGCGAAATCATCGGCAACCGCACCCGGGCCAAGGTGGTTAAGAACAAAGTGGCGCCCCCCTTCCGGGAGGCAGAATTCGACATTATGTACGGCGAAGGCATTTCCCGCTGGGGCGAAATGGTGGATCTGGGTGTAAAGCTGGATCTGGTACAGAAGTCTGGTTCCTGGTTTTCTATGGGCGAGGTGCGGATCGGCCAGGGCCGTGACGCAGCCAAGCAGTATCTGAAAAATAATCCCGAAGTGGCGGAAAAACTGGATGCAGATATCCGCCGGGATTTTTATAAACTGATGAGCAACCAGTCCAAGATTGCGGCCCGTGCTGCGGGCCGTCCGGTGGATGTGTCTGCCGACGATTTTGACGACGGGGATGACGATCAGTAAGCTGGAGCCTTCCCGCCATGTCAAGGGGCGTATTCTGGTTTATTGCGGCGATACGCTGTTTTTGAAGGTAACGGAGCAGGAAGTGCTGTCCTTCTCCCTCTATCCCGGCCGGGAGTTGAGCGGAGAGGAGGAAGCGGCCCTGCGGGAAGCGGCGGGGCGCTCCGGCGCCCGGGCCCGGGCTGCCGCCATGATTGGCCAGCGCGCCCTGTCCAGCCGGGAGCTGTGCAGGCGTCTGGAGCAGAAGGGCGAGAGTCCGGAGCATGCGGCGGAGGCAGTGGCCTGGCTGGAGGAAATCGGCGCGCTGGATGACCTGGCTTACGCCCAAAGTGTGGCGCGGCATTACAGTGCCATGGGATACGGCCCGGCTAAACTGCGGGATGAGTTTTATCGCCGGGGCGTTCCCAGAGAATTGTGGGACGAGGCAATTGAAACTGAGGCCGGCGACAGCGCGGCGGCCATTGACCGCTACATTACCGCGAAATTGCGCGGAAAGAGGGCGGATGAAAAAACCATCCGGCGGATCGGAGACGGCCTGCGCCGCCGGGGATTCCGCTGGGAAGAGATTCGGCCGGCCCTGCGCCGGCTGGAAGAAGAAAACTGGGAGGAGTGACGGAAATGGATGCATTGAAGGTGCTGCTGGAGCGCCGCAGTATTCGTAAATACCGGGCGGTGCCGGTGCCGGACGAAATTCTGGAGGAAATCGTTCAGGCCGGGTTATACGCGCCTTCCGGGCTGAATCTGCAGCCCTGGTACTTTGTGGTGGTGCGCACGCCGGAGAAGCTGATGCAGGTTCGGGCGGTGATGTCGGTGGTGGCCATGCGCTTTAATCCGATTTTGCAGCAGCAGTTCCACGATCATCCCGAGGTCATCACGGCGACCAACAACTTTTTGGTTACGCTGGGCGGTGCGCCGGCCTGCGTGCTGGTGTTTGCCAATAAAAAGGACGATGGTGACCGGGACAACGTGATTCAGAGCATCTCTGCCGCCATTCAGAATATGCAGCTGGCCGCCTGGAACCGGGGCGTTGGTTCCTGCTGGATCGGTGCGCCGACCCATGTGGACTGCGGCGGCCTGTTTGAAGCAGGCTTTGCCGCCGGTCACGGCGAGTTTGTTGCCGCGCTGACGCTGGGCTATCCTGCGGAGGATCCGAAAGCCCACAAGCGCCGCGGCGGCCGGTATACCATGATTTGAACGCCATATTAAGGAGAGAATGCT
Source organism: uncultured Clostridia bacterium (assembly GCA_937915065.1). GTDB lineage: Bacteria > Bacillota > Clostridia > Oscillospirales > Oscillospiraceae > Pseudoscillospira. The sequence goes on along the minus strand of CALDMR010000148.1, from coordinate 12,793 downwards.
TTGAAGGTATCATTTATTTCACTGGGCTGTGCCAAAAACCTGGTCAACTGCGAGCAGATGATGGCCCTGGTGCGGGACAGTGGACATACGCTGTGTAAAGAGCCTGTGGGGGCCGATGTGGTGGTAATCAACACCTGCGGATTTATTGACAGCGCGAAATCGGAAGCCATTGATCATATTTTGCAGATGGCAGAGTTGAAAGCGGCGGGGCAGATCCAAAAGATCTTGGTGTCTGGCTGCCTTTCCCAGCGCTATGGTGAGCAGATCCTGGAAGAATTGCCGGAAGTGGACGGCATCCTGGGCTGCGGCAGCTATATCGATATTGTGGATGCGGTGGAAGAAGTCATGGCGGGCGGTACGCCCCGCTATTTCGGCAGCATCAACGCACCGGTGGATGAGGGCGACCGGATTTTGGTCACGCCGGATTATTCGGCTTATCTGCGCATTGCCGAGGGCTGCGATAACCACTGCGCATATTGTGTGATTCCCTCGCTGCGGGGGCGGTTCCGCAGCCGTCCCATGGAAAATATTGTGGCAGAAGCAGAAGAGCTGGCCCGCGGCGGTGTGCAGGAACTGATCATCATTGCCCAGGATATTACGCGCTACGGACTGGATCTCTATGGAGCCCACAAGCTGGCGGAACTGCTGCACAAGCTTTGCGCCATCAGCGGGATCCATTGGATTCGCCTGCACTATCTCTATCCCGACGAGATCACAGAGGATATGATCGATGCCGTGGCGTCTGAAAAGAAGATCCTGCCCTATCTGGACATTCCCATCCAGCATTGCAGCGATCTTGTGCTGGACAAGATGAACCGCCGGGGCGATAAGGCCTATTTGACGGAACTTTTTGCAAAGCTGCGCCGCCGGATTCCCGGACTGGTGCTGCGTACCAGTATCATTGCCGGCCTGCCCTATGAGGATGAGGACGCCTTTGAAGAACTGTGCGATTTCCTGTGGGAGCAGAAGTTTGAACGGGCCGGCGTATTTGCCTACTCGCCGGAGGAAGGCACGCCTGCGGCGGCCATGGACTGCCGGGTCAGCGAGGAGGAAGCGGCCCGCCGGGTGGAGCTGCTGGTGGATATCCAGTCCCGCGTGATGGACGAATTCAACGAAAGCTGGCTTGGGAAAACTATGGAGGTTTTGTGCGAAGGGTTTGACGGGCAGGCACAGATGTATGTTGGCCGCAGCTATGCAGATTCGCCGGATGTGGATGGCCATGTGTATTTTACTGCCGAGGGTGATGTGGCGGAAGGTGCCTTTGTTCCGGTGCGGATCACGGGCAGCATGGACGGCGACATGACCGGCGAACTGGTGGAGGAAGTTTAAGATGAATCTTGCGAACAAACTGACGATGCTCCGCGTACTGATGATCCCTGCCTTTCTGATTGTTCTGTATGCGGATTTTGAGGGCTGCAAATATGTGGCGCTGGCGATTTTTGCCATTGCCAGCTTTACGGATTTTCTGGACGGTTACATTGCCCGCAGCCGGAATCTGGTGACGGATTTCGGAAAATTTATGGATCCTCTGGCAGATAAGGTCCTGGTGATGACGGCTATGCTTATGTTTGTATCCTGGGGCCAGATGCCGGCCTGGGTACTGGCGGTGGTGCTGGCGCGGGAGCTGGCGGTCAGCGGGCTGCGCATGATTGCAGCTACAGAGGGAAAGGTCATCGCGGCGGCTTGGTCGGGCAAGGTAAAGACTGCCTCCACCATGGTATGTATTATCCTGATGCTGCTGCCGATCCCGCCGGTACTGAATACGGTATGCTGGGGGATTATTTTGGTCACGACGGTGTATTCTGGTGTGGAATATTTTACCAAAAACAAGCATGTGATCGATTGGTCGAATCTTTAAAAAACCGCAGGAGGTTGAGCAAGCCTCCGCGGTTTTGCCGCATTATGGCGGGGCAAAAAACAGGACTGTTTTTTGGTCAATTTTCCAAATTGACCAAAAAGCTTAAGCCCCTTACACTGTAAATAGAAGAAATGGAAAGGAGCAATCCCAATGAAAGCATACAAAAAGATTGTCGCTGCGCTGTGTACTGCAGCGATGATGGTCAGTGTTCTTTCGGTCAGCGCATGGGCTGTGCCTTCCGGTATTACGGTGCAGGTGAACGGCCAGGAAGTGACGTTCCCCGATGCTGAGCCGGAATCGAAAAACGGGCGCACCTTTATTCCTGTGCGTGCTGCTTTTGAAGCGTTGGGTGCTGTGGTGACCTGGGATCAGGCGGACAAAAGTGTTACCGCGGTCAAAGGCGACACCACTGTGGTCATGACGCTGGACAGCACCAAGGCCGAGGTAACCAAAGACGGCCAGGAACAAGAGCTTACGATGGATGTGGCGCCCTACAGCAAAGGCGGCCGTACCTATGTGCCAGTGCGTTTTGCGGCAGAAGCCTTTTCCTGCGCTGTGGGCTGGGACGGCGATGAACATACGGTGATGATTGTGGATGTGGAAACCCTGCTGGGCGACGCTACGTTTGACAATCTGGACGGTTGGGTTCGGGCAGATCTGGAAAGAGAAGTACCCAACCCTGCAAAGACTACCGGGCAGATGGCTCTGGAAATGACGCTGCCCGATGGGCAGGGGAAGACGCAGACATATCCGCTCTCCGCCACGTTCAGCGGTATTTCCACAGATACCAAGGCAGAGCTGCAGATGGAAATGGATTTTGCAGAACTGTTTGCCCTGTTTGCGGAGGGATCTGAGCTGAGCGCCGCGGACAAAGCCGAACTGAAAAAACTGAGCCAGGCTGCAGTGGAAACACGTATGGATCTGGAATCCGGGAAGATTTATTTCACCATTGACTGCCCTCTGTTGCTGGCTATGATCGGCGAAGGATTGGGCGATGGAAATGTTTGGTACCTTATGGATCTGGCCAAACTGAGCGAGGCCGGCGGTTTCGATTACCAGGCCTATCTGCAGGGTATGGAAGAAATGCTGGGTGAATACGCTGGTTTCAGGGAACTGATGGTGTCGATGCTCACGGATCTGGAGTTGACCAGCGCCGCCTATGATTACGAGATGCTGCAGACCTCAGCGGAAGCGCTTTGCGCGTTGCTGTCCGACCAGGCTATGGCCAAAAGCGGCAGTAACTACACTGTGAATTGGACGCTGGGGGACAATTCCAGCGTTCTCGGCCAAATCAAAATGACGTATCAGACCAGCGGGGACCGTCTTGTGGGTGTGAAGATGGAAATGATGATTGACGACGGTATGGACGGGATGACGCTGCAGATGAACGTACGTGAGGACGGTACGAACACTACCATGAATATGGACATGGATTTGGGCGGTGATCTCAAACTGAGCTTTGATCTGTCCGCCAAAACGGTGCAGGCCACTGCGCAGCCCGCAGTGGAACCGCCTGCCGGCGCTCAAATCGTGGATATTGTAGACATTCTGGACGAAGCTTCCAATTATAATGCTCTGCCGGAAGGCTGAGAAAACAGAGAGACATCTCTTACAGAAAAGCGATCTGAAGCAAAAGCACCGCATTTGACTTTTTCTGTGTGATGAGCGCGCCAGTGCACAACCATGTGCACTGGCGCGCTTTTGCCGGTATGCAGCGCTGTACTCCAGAAAAGTGCGCAAAAAGGAGAAATAGAGCGGGAATATCCTTATCCAATCTGCTGATTCTTCTATCTTTCCTTGACTTTTTCGTTGGTGGTGTTACAATAACCATAATCAATTTCGGCAGGAAATCGCAGTGGGCTGCAGCTTTGCGCCGCCTTGCCGCCTTTCCCTACGAGGATAGGAGAGGAAAACACCATGGAAAAGAAAAACATCGATTGGAGCAATTTGGGCTTTAGCTATTTGAAAACAGACAAGCGCTTTGTTTCCAACTATAAAGACGGCGCTTGGGATAAAGGCGCGCTGACCGGAGACGATCAGGTTACCATCAATGAATGTGCTGGCGTGCTCCAGTATGCCCAAACGGTGTTCGAGGGCATGAAAGCCTATACAACGGAAGACGGCCGCATCGTTATTTTCCGCCCGGATCTGAATGCATCCCGCATGGCGGATTCTGCCCGCCGCCTGGAAATGCCTGTGTATCCCGAAGAAAAATTTGTGGAGGCGGTGGAGCAGGTGGTGCGTGCCAATGCCGCCTGGGTGCCGCCTTACGGCTCCGGCGCCACGCTGTATCTGCGCCCCTATATGTTCGGCACCAATGCTGTCATCGGGGTAAACCCTGCCGATGAATATCAGTTCCGTGTGTTTGCCACGCCCGTGGGGCCTTACTTTAAGGGCGGCGTCAAGCCTCTGACCATCCGCGTGTCTGATTTTGACCGTGCTGCGCCCCATGGCACCGGCCATATCAAGGCCGGCCTGAACTATGCCATGAGTTTGCATGCTATCGTAACGGCCCACGCTGAAGGGTACGATGAAAACATGTATCTGGACGCAGCCACCCATACCAAGGTGGAGGAGACCGGCGGTGCGAATTTCCTTTTTGTGACGAAGGATGGCAAGGTGGTCACGCCCAAGTCTGACAGTATACTGCCCTCCATCACCCGCCGCAGCTTGATGTATGTGGCCAAGGAATATCTGGGCCTGGAAGCGGAAGAGCGGGAGATTGCTTTTGACGAGGTGAAGGATTTTGCCGAATGCGGCCTGTGCGGCACGGCGGCTGTGATCTCTCCCGTGGGCAAGATCGTGGATCACGGCCGCGAGATCTGCTTCCCCTCCGGCATGGAGAAAATGGGGCCGGTTACCCAGAAGCTGTATGAAGCGCTGACGGGCATCCAGATGGGCCATATTGAAGCGCCCAAGGGCTGGCTCCATGTGGTTGAGTGATTTATAAATATTAAAAAGCACAGTGAAAAAGCGACCTGGTTTATAACCGGGTCGCTTTTTGTGCAAAAAGTGCAGAGAACTAAAAAAAGACTGCAAATTTGGATGTTTTTACAATTCGTTCTTGTGGTGCAGCGCTGCGGGGAAATCATAAGGTGTTGTTATAATATGACAAGAAAAAGCAATGGAGTTTGTGTATCCTATCCAAAATACTGGGTGCTTTTTAGTGGCAGCGGGGCTTTACAGATTACAAAAAGTATGTTATAATTTTAACGAACTTAGAAAATATTTTTTGATTTGGAGGAGGTGCACAGCATGGATATGACCTATGAAGAGATGCTGCGGGAAATGGAAGCCTACCGCGCCGCGTCTGCCCAGGCGCCTGTGGGCCATAGCCTGACGCGCCACGAGGAGATGCTGGCGCGGCTGTGCGAAGGCGCGGGAGAGGGGCAGGAAGACGATGCGCTGCTGGCGGTTCTGCGCAAGCGGTTTACTGCGGAAGAAGCGGAGACCTGGCTGCTTTGCCCGGCGTTTTCCAAATCAGCGCGGCCCATGGGCTATGACGAATTGCGGGAACGCTGCCGGCCGGAGCTGCGGCCCCAGCTGATGAATATCACGCATAAATTGCTGGAAGAAAAGGTGCTTCTCCAGGTGAAGCACCCCATGGGACAGGGCTTTTTTGCCCGCTGCGATGCCCACTGCGTTCATGCGCTGGCAGCGAACGGCAGCAGGGGTTCTACATCCTGCAGCGCAGGTCTGGTGAAAGTGGCGGCGGAGCTGTGCGTGGGTTGCAAGCTGTGCGCCAAGGTCTGCCCGGTGCATGCGGTGCAGGTACAGGGGAAAAGCGTAACCATTGACGGCGCCTTGTGCATGGGTTGCGGCGCCTGTGTGCGCAAGTGCCCGAAAAAAGCGTTGAAGATGTGAAAACGCATTTTGAGTAGAAGTGAAAATATATACAGTAGCCCCATAGTACTACTATGGGGCTACTGTTGTTTGAAATCTGTTAGATAATACTCAATGACTTAGAGATAGTACTAGTAGTACTAAAGATTTTGGGTGTATTTACACTGTGGATAATTGCAGCATCCTAGAAATTGGTGTCCGGGTGCTGAGCCTTTTTTAGATGTACGTAGAATAAGAGGGGCACCACACCAGGGGCAGACTTCTCGTTGATTCAATTTGGACTGAATATCCACAATATGCTTTTCCTTTACTGCTTTGTCTTGGTTTGCTAGTGGAAATAAGGCATAAAATAAGTTTTTGATTTGTGCATCATCATAGAGATCGGGATAACTATTCCAAATTTCGTTTATAACATGGGAAAGTGAATTGCTTTGGCAAATAAATACATTTGGAGAGAAACAGGAAATATTTTTCAGAGTACATCGTTCGGAGAAAACGATGATGGAAAAGGTTTGGATATCCATATTTAAGTACTGTCTTAAACATTTGATGTGAGTATTATTTTGCCGAATTGGATTGTAGAAGTGGTAATAATTCACGCGTTTTCTACTGAGGAAATTTTTGCCTGCATATAAAGTTGCTGTCCAATTTTTACTATGCTCATCTCCGAAAATGAAACCAGCGTAATTTTTGCTTTCTATAACGAAAGCGCCTTTGGAGGTAATATACAAGAGATCGACTTCTGAGGTTTCTCCGTTACTGTTGGGCAAATATATATTTTGTAAGAGTTTACCACATTTTCCGCAAAATCGAACCCAGCTAAGCTTATTGGCAATTATTTTTTCACCTTGATTGCCGATGTGCTCCGGCGTAACTATCAAGTGTTTGAGGAATGATTTAAATAAACTCATAATGAGCCCTCGCTATGACGTTATTGCGCATATTATATTTTTGACTATGCACGGAACTCTGCTTTATACTTTGTTTCTATATCAAAACGAAATGAATGATCAGATAAATCTATGCGAAATTTGAGTTTCGAAGAGATATGTACTAATATGCATGCTCTTCTGTAATTGCAGTTACATCCAATTGGATCTGATAGGTGTTTTCCTCTCCATTTATATCAGTCGTTCTCAACTCAAACCAAAGATTATCTATTAACCGCCCAATCTCATCCGCCTGGAAAATAGCGCCTGATACTTTTCCGATCTCGCCGGAAACACCGATCGTGCCGCCGGTTTTGTCTGCTACGCCATTGGACAGCAGCACATCAGCGCTTCCATCGTCGGAATAAACGCAAATCGTGGTGCTGTATGCGGTAATGTCATCGAACACATCTTGTTTGATACTCAAATCTCCACCATAGCAAATTTGCTCGGCAGCGCTGGTCACAAGAACGCCATTCGACACCGAGATAACATCATTTTCTCCGCTAAAAGAATAGACCGCCAACGCCGGTTCCCTGTGGCTCTCAGAAGAAACAACGCACCCGGAAAATAGCGCCGCGCAAATAAGGATTGCCGATAGAATCGTTATCATTCTTTTCATAACGCTTCCCCCAACTCTGATGGATTTATCCATACTTTATCATACCTTTTCGGTGCAATCAATACTAGATATCTTTAATTTATAGCAGATCAATAAGGATATCAAGGGGGAACCCCTCTCACCCCTTGACACCCTTGGCGGGAGATGATAATATACTAAATCAGTAGAACATCGCAATGAACGGAAAGAGTAGCGCGCAGACCAAAGCAAAGAGAGGGGACGTCACCGGCTGAAAGCGTCTCTGCGGCGGAGCGCGGGAAGTGCGTCCGGGAGCGGGAGGGGTAATGCCCTCCGTTTGAGCCGCGTTACAGGCTCTGTAAGTAAAATGCAGGAGTGGAACCGCGCTGTTGTCGCCTCTTGTGCCCGGTTTGGGCATGGGGGGCGGTTTTGTTTTTTTCGGAAGGAGAGATACATTGTGACACGATTGGGTGAAATGCTGGAAGCGTATCAAAAGCGCGATCCGGCGGCCCGCAGCAAGCTGGAAGTATTTTTGCTGTACCCCGGCGTCAATGCTACGATCCATTATCGGATCGCCCATTGGTTTTATCTGCACAATTTCAAATTTATTGCCCGCGCCATATCCCAGTGGGCCCGGTTCTGGACGGGAATTGAGATCCATCCCGGGGCGACCATCGGCAAGCGCTTTGTGATCGACCACGGCATGGGGATCGTGATCGGCGAAACGGCCGAGATCGGCGATGATTGCCTGATTTACCATGGGGTGACCCTGGGCGGTACCGGTAAAGATAAGGGCAAGCGCCACCCGACTTTGGGTAATAATGTGCTGGTGGGCAACGGCGCGCGCATTCTCGGCCCCTTTAGGGTGGGAGACAATGCCCGCGTGGCTGCCGGCTCTGTGGTGCTCAGCGAGGTGCCGCCGAATTCCACCGCCGTGGGCGTACCGGCCCAGGTGGTGAAGATCGCCGGCCGCCCCGTGGAAAATGTGGGCAACTGCACCGAAACTGTGGATCAGGTTCATATTTCCGACCCCGTGGAAACGGAGATCGAATATTTGCAGGGCCGCATCAAGGAACTGGAAAACGCATTGGCCGCCTGCCGCCGCCGGCATCCGGATCATGTACCCCCGAAAGAAGAACAGAAAGGGCAGGCCGGAGAAGAGCCGGCAGCGCCCGTAGAAACAGAAGAGTGAGGTAAAAAATCATGCAGCTTTATAATTCCCTGACCCATAAGAAAGCAGAATTTGTAACGCACACGCCCGGCCGCGTGGAGATGTATACCTGCGGCCCCACGGTGTATCATTTTGCCCACATCGGCAATCTGCGCAGCTACATTATGGAAGATGTGCTGGAAAAGTTTTTGCGCTATGAGGGCTATGATGTCAACCGCGTGATGAATATCACCGACGTGGGGCACCTGGCCTCTGACGCGGACACCGGCGAGGATAAGATGCTCAAGGGTGCCAAGCGCGAGCACAAGACCGTGATGGAAATTGCCCAGTATTATACGGATGCTTTCTTTGAGGACTGCCGCAAGCTGAATATCAAGCGGCCCGATGTGGTGCAGCCCGCCACCGGTCTGATCGACGACTTTATCCGGATCGTGGAGGGTCTGCTGGAAAAGGGTTATGCATATGTTGCCGGCGGAAATGTGTATTTTGATTCCTCCAAGTTGGAAAAATATTATGTGTTCAACGATCATAACGAAGAGGATCTGGCTGTGGGCGTCCGCGAGGGCGTGGAGGAAGATCCCAACAAACGCAATAAGAACGATTTTGTCCTTTGGTTCACCAAGTCCAAATTTGAGGACCAGGCGCTGAAATGGGATTCTCCCTGGGGCGTGGGATATCCCGGCTGGCACATTGAATGCTCCGGCATCAGCCTGAAGTATAACGGCGAATATCTGGATCTGCACTGCGGCGGCGTGGACAATGCGTTCCCCCACCATACCAATGAGATTGCCCAGAGCGAAAGCTATATCGGCCACCCCTGGTGCCCCCAGTGGTTCCATGTGCACCATCTGAATACCAACAGCGGCAAAATGAGCAAAAGCAAGGGCGAATTTTTGACGGTTTCCCTGCTGGAGGAAAAAGGCTATGACCCGCTGGCCTACCGCTTCTTCTGCCTGCAGAGCCACTACCGCAAGGCGCTGGTGTTCACCTGGGAGAATCTGGACAATGCCCAGGGCGCATACAATAAGCTTTTGAAGAAGATTGCCGCCCTGAACGGAGAAGAGGGCGCGGTGGATGCCGCGGTGGTGCAGGAATATCGCGACAAATTCCTGCAGCAGGTGGGCAACGATCTGAATACTTCCATGGGCATTACAGCCCTGTATGATGTGCTGAAAGCGAAAACCGGGGACGCTACAAAGCTGGCCGTTCTGGATAGCTTTGACAGCGTGCTGGGCCTTTCGCTGCTGGAAAAGGCGGCAGTGATGCGGGAAAAGGATGCGGCAGCCCGGGCGGCAGCGCAGAGCGCCGGCGGCTATACCATCACCGGTGAAGGCGATCCTGCGGTGGATGCGCTGGTGCTGGCCCGCTATGAAGCCAAGAAGGCTAAAAACTTTGCCGAAGCGGATCGCATTCGGGATGAACTGAAGGCCCAGGGGATTGAGATCGTCGATACCAAGGACGGCGCAACCTGGAAAAAACTGTAAAAGCAAGGAGTATACCCGCATGAAATCCATTCGGGAATTATATTTGATCGGAAAAGGGCCGTCCAGCTCCCATACCATGGGGCCCTCCCGGGCGGCGGGGATGTTTGCCGCGGAGCATCCGGAAGCAGATCGGTTTCGGGTGGTGCTGTACGGTTCCCTGGCGCTGACGGGGCGGGGGCATCTGACGGATCGGGCTGTGGCTGAGGCTTTGGAACCTGTACCTTCGGAGATCGTGTTTGACACGGAGACCAAAAATCTGCCCCATCCCAATACCATGGACCTGTTCGCTTATCAAAATGGGGCGGAAACGGGGCGGATGCGCGTGTTGTCCACCGGCGGAGGCGCGATTACCATCGTAGGCCGTCCGGACATTGCCACGCCGGAGGTGTACGCCGAAGGCTCCTATGCGGAAATTGCCGCCTGGTGCAAAAGCCACAATGCCCGGCTGCCGGATTATGTGGAGCACAACGAGGGAAAGGCGATTTGGGACAGTCTGTACCCTGTGTGGGACGCCATGAAAAAGAGCATTGTCAATGGCCTATCCGTTTCCGGCGAGCTGCCCGGCGGACTTCATGTGGAGCGGAAAGCCCAGTATCTGCACGAGCAGCGCCACATTGATGAAAGTCCTGCTACCCGGGAAAACCGCCTGGTATGCGCCTATGCCTTTGCTGTGGCGGAGGAGAATGCTGCGGGCGGCATCATTGTCACCGCGCCGACCTGCGGAGCCTGCGGTGTGCTGCCCTCGGCCCTGCGCTATATGCAGGAGCAGCGGGGCTTTTCTGACGAGCAGGTGCTCCGGGCGCTGGCGGCGGCGGGTGTGGTCGGAAACCTGATCAAGACCAATGCTTCCATCTCCGGCGCCCAGTGCGGCTGCCAGGCAGAGATCGGTTCTGCCTGCTCCATGACGGCGGCGGCCCTGGGCGAATTGTTTGAATTGGGCATTGATCAGATCGAGTATGCCGCCGAGGTGGCCATGGAGCATCACTTGGGCCTGACCTGTGATCCCATCAACGGCCTGGTGCAGATCCCCTGTATCGAGCGCAATGCGGTGGCGGCCATGCGGGCCATCAATGCCCTGTCCCTGGCCAATTTCCTCACAAGCACCCGGAAGATCTCCTTCGACCTGGTGGTTAAAACCATGTATGAAACGGGGTTGGATATGTCCCGGCGCTACCGCGAAACGGCGGAGGGCGGCCTGGCGAAGCATTACGGCGAAAGTTTCTGCTGAAAAGAGTTGGCGAATAAACCGTCTGCCCTTTCCGGGCGGGCGGAGAGGAGTGGTTGAGCATGAAGCGAAGCAGCGGTGTTTTGCTGCCAATTTCGGCGCTGCCCTCGCCCTACGGGATCGGTACCTTGGGGAAGGCGGCCTATGAGTTTGTGGATTTTCTGGCCTCGGCAGGGCAGTCCTGGTGGCAAGTGCTCCCTGTGGGGCCTACCAGCTATGGCGATTCTCCCTATCAGAGCTTTTCTACCTACGCCGGGAACCCTTATTTTGTGGATCTGGATTTGTTGGTGGAAGATGGACTGCTGGCGGCGGAGGAGGTATCTTCCGTGGACTGGGGCGGCGATGAAGGCCGCGTGGACTATGGAAAGATTTACGACAACCGCTTCCGGCTGCTGCGCCGGGCAGCAGATGCCGGCATGGTGCGGGATCGGGAGCAGGTGGCGGCATTTGTGGAACAGAATCGGGGCTGGCTGCCGGATTATGCCCTGTTTATGGCCCTCAAGAACCATTTTGGCATGAAAGCCTGGAGCGCATGGCCGGAAGAGGTGCGCCTGCGCTGTCCGGCGGTCCTGGAACGCTATGGGGCAGAGCTGCGGGAAGATGTGGAACTGTTTATATACATCCAATATCTTTTCTTCGGTCAATGGACGGCGCTGCGTGATTATGCCTGCGGCCGGGGGATCGGTATCATTGGCGATCTGCCCATTTATGTGGCTATGGACAGTGCCGACGTGTGGGCCGGGCCGGAAAATTTTCAGTTGGACAGCCGCAATGTGCCCACGGAGGTATCCGGCGTACCGCCGGATTATTTCAGCGCCGACGGACAGCTGTGGGGCAACCCGCTGTACCGGTGGGATCGCATGAAGGCAGACGGCTTCGGATGGTGGATCCGCCGGGTAGAAGGGGCATCCAAACTGTTTGATGTGCTCCGCATTGATCATTTTCGGGGCTTTGAAAGCTACTGGGCTGTGCCCTATGGGGAGCCGACGGCGCGCGGCGGTCATTGGGTGCAGGGGCCCGGCATGGATCTGGTGGGCGTGCTGACCCACTGGTTTTACCACATGAACTTCATTGCGGAAGATCTGGGCTTTTTAACGCCGGAAGTGCAGAAGCTTTTGGCGGATTCGGGCCTGCCCGGGATGAAGATCCTGGAGTTTGCCTTTGATGCGCGGGAGAGCAGCGACTATATGCCCCATACCTACGACCGTCATTGCGTCTGCTATGTGGGAACCCATGACAATGCGCCGGTAATGGCCTGGAAAGAGGAAGCGGCGCCGGAGGATGTGGCTGTGGCGCAGCGGTATCTGGGGCTGAATGATGACGAGGGCTTTGCCTGGGGTATGATCCGCGGCGGTATGAGCAGCGTGGCAGATCTGTTTGTGGCCCAGCTGCAGGATTATCTGGAGCTGGGGGCGGAAAGCCGCATGAATACGCCCGGAAAGGCAGAAGGAAACTGGGCCTGGAGAGTGCGGCGGGAGCAACTGACGGCGGCTCTGGCAGAAAAAATCGCTGCCATGACAAAGCTCTATGGCCGGGCTGATCCACAGCGGCTGGAACAAGCGGCGGCGCGGGATTCCGGCGCCGTGGCGAAGCAGATGGCAAAAGATAAGAAGGCTTAACAGTAAAAGCACGGTTTTCCCGGGAAAACCCCGAATGTCAAGTATTTTTTGCGAAAAAGCTATAAAAAAATATAAAACACGTCA
>CALDMR010000147.1 GCA_937915065.1 uncultured Clostridia bacterium | reverse complement strand
CACGCGGTTTTCAGAGATTGCCAAGGAGTTCCTGCGGTGTAAGGATGACCCGGAGCTGCTGCAAAACTTTGTCAACAGCTGGCTGGCGGAGCCATGGGAGGACACCAAACTGCGGACCAATGCGGAGCTGGTGCTGGAGCGGCAGACCGAGGTGGAGGCATACGCCCTGCCGAAGTGGGCGAAGCTGATCACCGCCGGCATAGATGTGCAGGAAAATTGCCTATACTGGACGATCCGGGCCTGGGGCGATTATATGACCAGCCAGAACATTGCCCACGGCCAGGCGCTATCCATGAACGAGGTGGCGCAGATCATGAACACCGAGTTTATACACCCGGACGGGCAAAGACTTTTGGTGTCGCTGGCCCTGATGGACAGCGGCGACCAGACGGATGAAGTTTATGATTTCTGCATCTTAAATTCGGACTGGGTGCTGCCCAGCAAGGGAACCGGCACCATGCTGTCCAACTACCGCCTGTCCACGATCAACAAGGATGGCAGCAACGCCAACGGAATGACACTGGTGCTGGTGGACGGCGGGAAATACAAGGACATGATTGCCGCCCGCATGAGGAAGCCAAACGGGAAAGGATCCTGGATGGTCTACAAGGGCTGTGATCTGGAGTATGCGGAGCAGGTCACCGCGGAGCATAAAGTGACCGAGCGGGCCAACGGGAAAGTGGTGCAGAAATGGGTGCCGAAAACCACCCACGCAGACAACCACTATCTGGACTGCGAGGTGTACGCCGCGGCGGCGGCGGACATGCAGGGCGTCCGGTCCCTATACCTGCAAAGCCAGGAGCCGGAAAAGCCCAAGAAGCCAAAGCCGGAGCCTACGCCGACACCGGAGGAAAACTGGATCCAGCAAAATGAAAGCTGGGTATAAAGCGGGAGGACAGAATGGAACACACACAAATGAAGCCGGCGGAAATGCTGGAACAGGTCAATAAGGCCATTGCGGCGGTGCTGGTAGGCGGCCAGTCATACAAGATCGGCAGCCGGTCCCTGACACGGGCGGATCTGTCCATGCTGAAATCCATGCGTGATGATCTGGAGGCCCAGGTGGCGGCGGGGACCCCCTCCCACCTGCTGGATCGGACCTTTGTGGCCTACTTTGACGGGAGGTGACCGTGCCGCATGGGAATTTTGGATAACATCATCACCGCAATTTCGCCGGAAAGAGGCTACCGGCGGGAGGCATGGCGGCAAGCCCTGGAGGAGCTGCGGGGATATGACGCGGCCAGCCATGGGCGCCTAAATGCCGGGTGGCGGGTTTTCAACGAAAGCGCGGAATTAACAGACCGTTACAGCCGGGATGTGATCCGCGCACGCGCACGCGATCTGGAACGCAACAGCGACATTGCCCAGTCTGTGATCCACGCCTTTCGGCGGAATGTGATCGGGAAAGGCTATAAGCTCCAGCCAAAGACAGAGAGTGAGCTGTTAAACGACCAGCTGGAAAAGCTGTGGAAACAATGGTGCCGCAAGGAAAACTGCGACATAACCGCGTCACAGTCTTTCAACCAGATCATGCGCATGGCTGTGACACGGAAGCAGGTGGACGGCGGGATCCTGTTCATCAAGCGATACACGAGGGGCGGCCTGGTGCCGTTCAAGCTCCAAATGATCGAGGTGGACGAACTGGACACCACCGCCTCCATCCCCAGGCACAAGGGAAACACCGTGGTGGGCGGGATTGAGTATGACCCGGCCCGCCGGGCGGTGGGCTATTTTATCCAGCAGTACGATGTGGAGGGCTGGAAGCTGACCACCCCGGTGTATATCGAGGCCAAGCATGTGATCCCGTACTGGACCAAGCACCGCCCCAGCCAGCTGCGTGAGGTTTCGGACCTGTCCCCTACCATTACGCGGGTACGGGACACAAACGAATTTATCACCGCCGTTTCCGTCAAGGAGCGGATCGCGGCCTGCCTGGCCGTGTTCATTAAGCGGGCAACCCCTACGGGCGGATTTGGCCGCGGCGGCGTGGTGGCCGGCGGGGATCGGGTGACCTACGAGGGCAAGAGCCTGACCCCCGGCATGATCAAGGAAATGAATGTGGGGGACAGTATCGAAACTGTGGAGCCGAAAAGCGCGGGATCGGACGCCTCCCAATTCCTGAAAATGCAATGGCGTCTGATCGGAGCCGGCCAGGGCATGAGCTACGAGGCCACCAGCCGGGACATGTCGGAAAGCAATTATTCCAGCGCACGGCAGGGAGCGAATGAGGATGAAGCCACATTCGCGGCGGAGATCGAGCTGCTGACCGAGATCATGAGCGAGATCTACGAAACTTTTGTTATTTCCTGTTATCTCCCCGGGCTGATCAACCCGCCCGGATTTTGGGATAAAAAGGCGGATTACCTGGCGCACAAATGGGTGCAGGCACCGAAAAAATGGATCGACCCGGCCAAGGAAACCACCGCCACCAAAACCGCCCTGGCAACGGGCCAAAAGACATTCCAGGATGTCGCAGCCGAACAGGGCAAGGACTGGAAAGAGGCCGTGGACGAAATGGCCGAGGTCCTGAAATATGGCCGTAAAGCCGGCATTGAGATGGGAGGTGTAATTTATGGCCAAGGAGCAGCAGCACAGCAGAACGCCGGAACCCAGGGACAAGAGCCAGGGAACCAGGAGCATGGGGGAAATCCTGATCCGACAGGAGGAGGGGCAGGACAGCCGCCGGAGAACAGTTAGTTTCTCCAGCGAAACGCCATACCGCCGCTATTTCGGCATGGAGATCCTGGACCATGCAGAGGGCGCCGTAGACCTGGGGCGCCTGAACAGCGTGGGTGTCCTGCTTTTCAACCATGATGTGGACAGGGTGGTAGGCCGCGTGGTCCGCGCCTGGGTGGAAAACAACCGCGGTATGGCAGAGGTGGAATTTGATACCGACGCGGACGCGGAAAAGATTTTCAGCAAGGTGCAAAGCGGGACCCTGAAAACCACATCGGTGCGGTACAGAGTGGACAGCTGGGAGGAAGTCCGGGCCGGGGCTACATCGGCAGACGGACGATTTACCGGCCCATGCAGTATCGCCAGGCGCTGGACACCCATGGAAATCTCCGTTGTTTCTGTGCCGGCAGACGCAACCGTGGGCGTGGGCCGATCCAGTGAAAGCGCAGACACACCGGACCTGTCCGCATACGAGCGGCAGATCCAAATCAATCAAAATACTTTTAGGAGGTAAAGAGCAATGACCATTCAGGAAATGATCGCCAGACAGCAGGCGATTGTGGCCGGCGCCCGGAACGAGGGCCGGGGCCTGACCCGCGAGGAGCAGACGGAGTTTGACCAGCTCCAGGGAAAGATTGACGCCGCCCGGAACGCGGGAGGCCAGGACGGCCACCAGGGCGGCGGAGAACCCCCTGCGGAGGGGAACCGCGGAGCCGGTGAGCCTGCCGGCGCAGAGGGCCAGGACGGCGGAAACGACGAAACCCGCCAGGCGGCGGTGCAGGCAGAACGCCAGCGCAACAGCGAAATTGTGGCCCTGTGCCGGCAGGTGGGCATGGATCCGGCGGAGTACATCCGCGGCGGCCAAACCATGGACCAGGTGCGCCAGGCGGCGGTGGAGTTCATGATCTCCCACGGCGGTCCCGTGGGCACCCGGACCGATGACGGCCAGGGCAATGAGTTCCGCAACGCGGCGGTGGACGCCCTGCTGCTGCGTGCCGGCGTCCCTGTGAGCAATCCGGCCAGAGAGGCGGACAGCCTGCGCGGCATGTCTGTGCGGGATCTCATGATCGAGTGCATGGCCCGGAGCGGCGAGGGGTCCACCACTTCCCTGCTGCGAATGGGAAAGAATGACCTGTGGGACATGGCGGTGCGCCAGTTCCTTTCCCCCACGGCCTCTTTCCCCGCCATTCTGGATCAGGCTATCCAGAAATCCATTGTACACCAGTACCAGCTTGTGCCCACCACTTATGACCTGTGGACCAGCAAGGGCAGCCTGCCGGACTTCAAGCCCAGCAAGGCCCATGAATACACCATCGGCGGCGGCCAGTTCGACAAGGTTACCGAGGGCGGAGAGCTGAAGCACAGCACCCTGGACACCGACATGAACCCCCTGCGCAAGCTGGACACCTACGGGACCCAGTTCACCATGACCCGCGAGGCGTTCATCAATGATGATATTGGCTTTTTGTCCGAAATGCCGGGCCAGTATGCCCGCGTGGCAAAGCGGAAGATCAACAAGCAGGTGTATGAGGTCATCGTGAAGAACCCCGCCGTATATGACGGCGTGACCCTGTTTGAATCCGACGCACACAAAAACCTGATCGCCACCGGCACCGCCCCCACCATTGAGAGCGTCCAGAAAATGATGATGAAGCTGCTGCGCCAGACGGATCCTTTCGGGGAAAGCATTATGGTACAGCCCAAGTACATTCTGGTGCCCGTGGGGTACGGTTTCCTTATGTCCCAGCTGCTTGAAACCGCGCAGGTGGATGTGGACGGCATTGGTAGCCACACCGCAAACGCGCTGTACAAGTACCGGACCCAGCTCCAGGTTGTGGAGGAGGGCGCGATCAACGCCCTGGCCGGATCCAGCGCGGTGCCCTGGTACATCGTGGGCGACAAGACCACGGCAAAGAGCGTACAGGTGGACTACCTGAACGGCGTGGAAACCCCCAGTTTCCGCCGGAGCGAAAAGGCCGGTTACCTGGGCTTTGTGTGGGACATTTGGCTGGACTGGGGTATCACCGTCATGGACTACCGGGGCATTGTACGCAATAACGGCGTAGCTATTGCCGAGTAAGGAGGTACAGAGAAATGAACGCAAGATACTGGCAGAGAGGCGAAACCCTGGACTACACCGCCGAGGAGGCCGTGGTCAACGGCCAGGTGGTGAGCCTGGGAAATCGGATCGGCGTGGCCGGGAATGATATTGCGGAGGGCGCAACCGGCGCCCTGCATGTCACCGGCGTGTATATCATGGACAAGAAAGCCTCCGAGAAAATCACCATGGGCGCCCCGGTGTATTATGACGCCGCGGAGGACGAAATCACCGCCACCGAAAAGGGCAATGTCCCCGCCGGCTACGCAGCCGCAACGGCGGAGGCCAGCGACGCCACCGTTCTGGTGAACATCGGGGACCCGGACGGCGCCCCGGCCATCCACAACAGCCTGGCCCTGAAATGCACGGACGGCAAGGTGTACGACATTACCGTGGCCACCGGCGGCACCCTGACGGCTACCGAGCGGACATAAGGAGGGCGTAAGGCATGAAAAAGCTGATCGCCAAGCGCCCCGTGCTTTACCTGGGGCGGATGTATGACGCGGGCGACACCCTCCCCGCCAATGACCAGAAGATGGTCACCGCATGGCTGAACGCCAAGAGCGCGGCCTGGGATGGTCAGGAGGCCGGGGAACGCCACCAGGAAGCCCAGGAGGACGCAGAACAGGCGGACGGGTCCCAGGATAGCCGGAGCCAGAACGGGGGCCGGGAGGCCCAGGAGAACGGCCAGGAGGCCAAAATGCTGGAGGGGCACCTGGACGCCGAGCAGCTGGCCACCATGAAAAAGGCCGAGCTGGAAAAGCTGGCCGACCAACTGGGCGTGGATATTTCCAGCGCAAAGAACAACAAGGAACGGGCGGAGCTGATCGCGGCGGCCCCCGTTCAGTCCCCCGCAAATGAAACAGGGGGCGCCCGCTGATGGGCGCCCCCAGCTTCAAGGATCTGGTGGCGGCTGACATTTCCGCTGTGTTTCTGAATGGCCAGGAGTTCGCGGACACCCACACCATAGACGGAAAGCCCATGACCGTGGTGGTGGATGAAAACGAACTGCTGGAGCGGGACAAGTCAAAAATGGGGATCCAGGTGGATGGGACCTACAAGGCCCGCCGGCTGATCTATGTGGCCAAGGAGGAATACGGCCCGCGCCCGGCCCATGGGAAACAGCTCGATTTTGACGGGCGCCTGTTCCGGGTGGCCGATTGCACCGAGGAGGCCGGTATGCTGGCCATTACGCTGGAGGCGGTGAGATCGTGAGCGAAAGCGTGATACAGATTGACGAACAAGCGGAAATCCAAAAAATCATACGCCAGTTGAACACCCTGCCCAACCAGCTGAAAGCCCCCGGTGTGCTGGCCAGCGCCATCAACGCAACGGCCAATGAAATGAAACGGAAAATCGGACAAAGGACCCGAAAACGCTATGCAATCAGCGACAAGAAGATCCTGACCGACAGGAAACGGGGCGGTATGTACCTGGAGCGGGCCAAGGGCGCCGACACATCCGCCACACTGATCTCCAGGGGCGGCATGGTGGAGATCATGGCCTACATGACCAGGAGGAACACCGAAACCACCGCGGCCATGTTGAAAGTGCTGAACGAAAGCGCCATGACCGCGCTGGAGGTGGACGGGCGGAAAGCCTTTGAGGCCACATTCCAGAGCGGACACACGGCCATTGTGCAGCGCGTGGGCCGCGCCCGCCTGCCGGTAAAGTCCCTCATGGCCCCGGCGGTGCCTATGCTGTACGGCAAGACCTACGAGGAGGCCACCCAGGATTATTACTCCATCCTGCAAAAGCACATCCAGCGAGAGGTGGAGCGGGTGCTGGACGGTTTCGGGAGAGCGGCATAAAAAAGCGACCCCCATGTAGGGGGCCGCAGGGTAAAAGCCAAACCTCAAACGCTGGGGACAAGCTGGATCTGGACACCGGAAATGGTAAGCGTGGTGCCGTCGGGCAGGTCAATATTTTTATATTCCTGTTCGCACATGTCCATGAGCTGATTTTCCTCCTCTGTGCCCATCATAGCATTGAGGCCGCCGCTGTACATGTTATCGGAGGACACATTTCCGGCACCGCTAACCGCCACGATGTTGTAAACCCCGGCAGGGAAATCTTCTCCGGCAACAAAGTTTCCGTTTCCAAGATCCACCGTTTCGGTGATCTCCTGATTGCGGGGCGTGAGCGGATCACCGCTGGCTGCGTCGGAAGTGAGGCGGACAGTCACACCGGAGATGGTAAGCGTGGTGCCGTCGGGCAGGTCAATATTGCTGTACTCCTGTTCGTACATATCCATGAGTTCGTTTTTGTCCTCTGTTCCCATGACTGCGTTGATCCCACCGTCAAAGGCATTGCTGGAACTGACATTCCCGCCGCCGCTGACCGCCACGATGTCATATTTCCCGGCGGGGAAATCAATACCGGCGGTGTAGTTGCCGCTGGAAAATTCCTGTTCAAAGGAAATTGTAGAGGGCGTGGGATCGGGCGTTTCTGCCGAAGAGGAGGAGCTGGTATCACTATCAACGGCAGAGCCGCCACCCCCCTCCTCTGGAGGTGTGACCGTGCAGGCGCAGAGGGAAACGGAGAGGGCAAGAGAAAGCAAAAGTGCAAGAGTTCTTTTCTTTTTCATTTTTTATTTCTCCTTTTGTGCTGATTATTACCACACTTTTCTGAACATTAACACATCCGTAATTATAAGAAAGAAACGGTAAAAAGTCAAGGAGGCGCAAGCATGTGACCCAAGAATTTTTGCAGGACGCCATGGTGGCGGACCTAAAGGAGCTTTTCGCCCATGAGAGGCTGAAAAGTTCCCTGGGCGTCGAGCGGGAGATCCAGATCTACCCCCAGGATGTGCCGATCCGGGAAAGCGACGATGAAGCCCAGGACAAGGAAGCACCGCCGGAGCCGTATGTGGTGGTGCGCCTCCGGGGCGGAAAGACCGAGAGCGACGATGACCCGCAGATCATTGACGCGGTGCTGGTGGCCTGTGTCTACGACCCCGATCCGGGGCGCCAAGGCTACCGGGACGCCCTGCACATCATCAACAAAATTTATCATCACTATTCCGCCTGCGCCGTGATCGGCAACCGCTGGGAGGTCCTTTACCCTATGGAATGGACCACCCAGGAGGAGGACACACACCCGTACTATTTCACGGCCATGTCCCTGCGGATCCAGGCGCCGGCGGTCCACAAGGAGGTGCCAGAAGCATGACAGCAAAGAAACAGACCAAACCGGCGGCGGAGGACGGCACGCTGGTGTACTGCGGCCCCACGATCCCCGGAGTGGCCAAGCAATTCACATCCTACCGGGGCGGCATACCGGAGGCCCTGGCGGCGGCGCGAAAGCAAACCCCGGTGCTGGGCGGCCTGATCGTACCGCTGGACCAGCTACCGGAGGCCATGCGCCAGCTGCGGGAGAAAACCGGCCCCATTTATGCCCTGTACCGAAAGGCGCAGAAACGAAATTAACAGGAGGTAAAGCAACATGGCAACCTATCAGCATGGCGTGTACAACCAGGAGCAGGCCACGAGCCTGACCACGCCGATCCGAAGCAGCGCCGCCCTCCAGGTGATTTTCGGCACGGCACCCGTTCACCTGGCGGACGATCCGACCAAAGCGGCCAACACCCCGAAGCTGTGTTACAGCTTTGCGGAGTGCCAGGCCGCTGTGGGCTATTCCGACGATTTCAAAAACTTCACCCTTTGCCAGAGCATTGACGCCAATTTCCGGGTGTTCAATAACGCCCCCATTGTTTTGGTGAATGTGCTGGATCCCGGCAATTCCAAGCACACCAAGAGCAACAGCGAGGAGAGCTGCACGGTGACCAACGGACAGGCGGTTTATAAAAAGCCCTATGTCCTCCTCCACACGATGGTGGTCAAGAAAGACAGTTCCCCGCTGGAGGCGGATGTGGACTACACAGCGGACCACGACGATGACGGGAATGTGGTGATCACGCTGATCTCCGAAACCGCAAAGGAGGCGGAAAGCCTGATGGTGTCCTCCACCAGCCTGAACCCCGCAGGCGCGACCAAGGAGGATATTGTGGGCGGCGTGGACGCAGAAACCGGAAAGGAAACGGGCCTGGAGCTGGTGCGCCAGATTTACCCCAAACTGGGCCTGACCCCTGGCCTGCTGCTGGCCCCCGGATGGTCCCACGATCCCGTGGTAGCCGCGGCCCTCCAGGCCAAGACCACAAAAGTCAACGGGAATTTCGATTGCAACACCTATCTGGACATTGCGGCAGACAGCACAGGCGCCACGGTGTACACCGCTGTAAAGACTGCCAAGGAAAAGCTGGGCGCAAGCTCCAGCCACGCGGCGGTATTCTGGCCCAAGGGGGCGGTGGGCGAAAAGATCTATTGCCTGTCCGCTATGGCGGCGGCGGAAACGGCGGCCACCGACGCAGCCAACGGGGATGTACCTCATGCAAGCCCCTCCAATAAGGACCTGAAAATCACCGCCACTGTGCTGGATGACGGCACCGAGGTGGCGCTGGATCAGGAGCAGGCCAACCTCCTGAACGGCCAGGGCGTGATCACGGCTATCAATGCCAACGGTTTCAAACTGTGGGGCAACAACACGGCAGCCTATCCCTCCACCACGGATCCGAAAGACCGCTGGCTGGCGGTGCGGCGGTTTTTTGACTGGGATGGAAACAACTTCATCCTGACCTACTTCCAGAAAGTAGACAAGCCGGGAAATAAGAGGTTGATCCAGTCCATCGTGGACAGCCAGAACATTATTGGCAACGGGTATGTGGCCCGCGACTACTGCGCCGGGTATCGGCTGGAGTTCAAGGAGGACGAAAACCCGATCACCGACCTGCTGGACGGGAAGCTGACCACCCACACATACCTGGCGCCCTACATCCCCGCGGAGAAGATCGTGAACATCCGCGAGTACGACACCGCGGCCCTGGAGGCCGCGCTGACCGGAGGAGGCGAGTAACCCATGAGCAAGAATATTCCGACCAAGATAAACAACTACAATGTGTACAACGAGGGGGGAAAGCTGCTGGGCGTGGGGGATGAATTGACCCTGCCGGACTTTGAGGCCACCAGCGAAACGGTGAGCGGCGCCGGGATCCTGGGTGAGATCGACGATCCCACCATCGGCCATTTCGGCAATATGCAGCTGGAGGTCCCTTTCCGCACCCTGGACAAAGAGGCCACCGACATGATGGACCAGACCAAGGCGGTCCAACTGACGATCCGGGGCGCTATTCAGGAGATCGACAGCGCCGGAAACATTGTACCAAAGGCAATCCGCATTGTGGTGGGTGGCCGGGCGGCAAAGCTGACCGGCGGCAAGCTGAAACGGGCCAGCACCATGGACAGCGGCGTGACCCTGAACATCCTTAACATCTTGATTGAGGTAGACGGGGAAAGCGTCGTGGAGCTGGACAAAATGAACCCCACATATAGGGTCAACGGAGTGGATCTGCTGGCTGCATACAAGGAGATGTGCTAAATGGACGAAATCAAGAACAACGCCGCCCTGGAGGCGGAGGACCAGGAGGAGAGCCTGATCCTGAAATTCCGCCGGCCCTATCAGTTTGAGGGCCAGGAATATACCGAGCTGGATCTGTCCGGGCTGGAGGATGTGACGGCGGGAACGCTGGAGAACATCGGAAAGATCCTGGCCAAAAAATCCCCTGGGCTGAACCCTGCCACCATCGAAATGGAAATGGGTTACTGCGAACTGCTGGCCGCCAGGGTGACCGG
Organism: uncultured Clostridia bacterium; assembly: GCA_937915065.1. Taxonomy (GTDB): domain Bacteria; phylum Bacillota; class Clostridia; order Oscillospirales; family Oscillospiraceae; genus Pseudoscillospira. The sequence goes on along the minus strand of CALDMR010000147.1, from coordinate 748 downwards.
AAAACCGCTGGAATTTTTCCAGAGGCTTCCGGGCCGGGATGCTATCGCGCTGAAAAGCAAAATTGTGGGTTTTCTTTACGGCGGGGATGGGAACAACTGACACCCGCCGTCATTCGGAAAGCCTGCGTGGGAATGTCTATCCATCTGCGGACAGGGCTGGACTATCTGCTGGCCCTGTCTGTGGATGACCTGAACGATTTAGCGGACACAATGAACGAACTTTCGGAGGAGGTGCGCAGGAATGGCAAAAAGTAAGAGCTATGAAATGCTGCTGAAAATCGCGGGAAAGACAGACAGCAGCCTGAAAGCCGCCTGCGATACCGCCGCCAAGAACATAGACGCGCTGGGAAAAACCGCAAAGAACGCAGGAAAAGTGATCGCCGGAGCGGCGGCGGCTGGCGCCGCCGCCGTGGGAACCATAGGTGTGGCAGCGGTAAAGGCCGCGTCGGATTATGAGGCCCAGCTGGCCAATGTCGCAACCCTGCTGACGGGAACAGGGGCAGAGGTGGCGGCACGCACCGCAGAAATCGGGAACCAGATCATGGAGGTATCGAACCGGACTGGCGTGGCCACGGCAGATCTGACCGACGGCATGTATCAGGTAGTATCTGCATTTGGCGACAGCGCGGACGCGGCCAGCATACTGGAAACCGCCGCAAAATCGGCGGCGGCAGGAAACGCCACCACAACGGACAGTATCAATCTGCTGTCCGCGGTCACAAAGGGCTACGGCGATACATCGGCGGAG
>CALDMR010000146.1 GCA_937915065.1 uncultured Clostridia bacterium | reverse complement strand
ATTTTCCTACATCAGGGGGTATTTTGTCACTGTCCGTTTTTACTGGTTCAGTTCACGCCTGCGGCGTGCCCGGGGTTTTATCCTGTTATGATTCCATTTTTGGGTATAAAAAATCGGAGACCGGCACGATTGCACCAGTCCCCGAATGTTGGTGGAGAATACAGGACTCGAACCTGTGACCCCCTGCACGTCAAGCAAATGCTCTAGCCAACTGAGCTAATTCTCCAAACAGCTTCATTATCATACAATACCGGCCACAAAAAGTCAAGCCCTATTTTGCATTTTTTCATTCTTTTTTCGCTTCGGCCGCGGGGGGCAGGAATTTCCGCCCCCCCGCAGTGCCGTCATAGCGCAAAATTGCCGTCCACAAAAACGGGCACTTCCCGGCCGTCGCAGGTCACACCAGTGATCTGCAGATCTGCCGTGCCCACCATAAAGTCCACATGGGTCATGGATTCGTTCATGCCCCGCGCCGCCAATTTCTCCCGGCTCATCTGCTCCGCCCCCGCAATGCAGGGGTAAGCCTCGCCAAAGGCAAAGTGGCAGGCCGCATTCTCGTCGAACAGAGTGTTGTAGAACAGGATGCCCGAGTTGGAGATGGGGGAATCATAGGGCACCAGGGCCACTTCGCCCAGATAGGACGCGCCTTCATCCACCGCGATGGCATTGCGCAGCACATCTTCCCCTTCCTCGGCAAAGGCCCGGATGATCCTGCCCTCTTTCAGCTCAAAGCCAAAGCCCCGGATCAGGTTGCCATGGAGGGACAGGGGCCGGGAGGCATAGACAATGCCGTTCACGCCGGTTTTCACCGGCAGCGTGAACACCTCTTCCGTGGGGATGTTGGCGGAAAAGGACAGGCCGCTGGTCACGCACTGTTCCGCGCCGCCGGCCCAGAAATGGCCCTCGGGCAGCTCCACCGTCAGGTCGGTGCCCAGGGCGTTGGTGTAATGCAGGGATTTGAACCGGCAGCTGTTGAGCGCCTCGGTGCGGCGCGCCAGCTCCCGGATATGGGCCTGCCAGTTGGCCACGGCGTCGCCCTCGTCCACATAGGCCGTGGTCAAGATCGTATCCCACAGCTTCGCCATGGCCGCGCCGGTTTCCATCTCCGGAAACACCTTTTCCGCCCACTTCTCCGTGGGGATGGAGCAAACGCACCAGGGGAACTCGTTGTTGGTTTCCCGCTTGCGGAAATTGGCCAGGGCCTTGCCCGAGGCGATTTGCGCCCGCCGGATGCGGTCCGGATCGCAGCCCTTCAGATTTTCCGGGTCTGCCGCGTGGATCGCCAGCCAGGCGCCGCCCTCGGCAGATACCTTTTCAAAAAAATCCGCCGTCCAGGAATGAACGCTGTCAAAGATCTCCTCGGCGCCATGGAGGTATTTCTCCCGGGCCAGGGCATCGTCGCTCCAGTTCATCACCACTTCCCGGCAGCCCATCTCATAGGCGGCGGCGGCGCAGATCCTGGCAAACCAGGCCTGATCCACCGGGCAGTCAATGGCCAGCAGCTGGCCCTTTTGCAGATTCAGGCCCTCGGCCAGCAGCAGCCGGGCATAAGCTTCCTGTTTTTCCCGCAGTGTTTTCATGCAGCAATTCCTCCGTTTTCTCAGCGTCATCGGGCGGCCCCGGCCGCCCGCTTTTATCATAATATAGTATCTCCCGTTTGATCCCTATCTTTGCGCTTACAGGTGCAGTTTGATGGCCAAACGCAGCAGCTTGCCGCCCATGGGCAGCTCCCGCAGCTCCCGTTTGCTGAAGCAGTGGGACTTGAGCAGCAGCAGGCCGTACACCGCCACGGCAATGAGAAATGCCGCAATAAAGGAGGGCAGCACCAGCTGCGTCAGCTTCAGCATCAGCGCATATACTCCCCAGCACACCGCCCCCATCACCAGGGCGCACAGCAGCGGAATAATAAAGATCGAGGCCACATTCCAGCGGTAGCGCAGCCGCCGGGAGACGGCGCGGCAATTCAGCGTGCACACCACCAGGGGGAACACCACATTGCCGATCAGCAGCGCCCACACGCCGAAGCCCGCATACAGCAGCGCCAGCACCAGGGCCACATGGAGGGCCAGGGACAGAGCCGAATGCAGCACCGGCGTCATCATATGGTTGGTGCCCTGCAGAATGGATGTGGTAATGGTGGACAGGGCGTAAAACACCGCCGCCGAAGAACCCGCCGTCAGCAAATTGGCCGCCAGGTCATGATATTCCCCCAAAGCGGGGAACAGCAGCGTCATAATGGGCTGGGCCAGCACCGCCAGTCCCACCGCACAAGGAATGGCAATGGCCATGTTGAATTTCACCGTACTGGTGATCTTATGATGCACCTCCCGGCGATCCCGCTTCACATGGGAAGCCACGATACTGGGCATCAGCGTCATGGCCATGGCAGTGCCGATGGACACGGGCAGATTCACCATCTGGTTATACTGGGTGTTGAACACGCCCTGCATGGAGGTAATGGCCGCAGGGGCCAGGTCGGTGGCGTTCATAAAGCGGCTGAACACCACATCGTCAATGGTGTAGCCGATCTGATAGATCGTCTGGCTGAACACAATGGGCAGGATGGTAAACAGCAGGGCCCGGGCAATCAGCGCCCCATCCTCCCGCTGTTCCGTGGGATCCTGCCGGGCCCGCAGGCGGATCTCCGGCAGCCGCCGCAGCATATACACCGCCAGGAACACAAAGGATGTGACCGCGCCGGCCAACGTGCCCAGGGTGCCGCCCATGGCGCCCCAGGAGGCGGCTTCCGCCGTAGTCCCATACATATTCATCAGCGACCAGGCCGCCACAATGCTGATGGTGGCATTGAAGCACTGATCCACCACCTGGGATACGGCGGTGGGCACCATGGTGCCCGTTCCCTGGGTATAGCCCCGCATCACGCCCAAAAAGGCGAACAGGAACGAGGTGGGCGCCAGAATGCGCAGCGGCCGGGCCAATCCCGCCGTATTGTACAGCGTTTCCAGCGCTTCCGCGCCAAAATACAGCAGGCTGAAGGAAAAAGCGCCCATGGCCAGGGCAAACAGCAGCGCCATGGCCAGCACCCGGGCGGCGTTGCGATCCTCCCCCCTGGCCAGCCGGGTGGACACCACCTTGGACACCGCCGTGGGCAAACTCATGGAAGAGAGGGTCAGCGTCACGGTATAAATGCCGAAGGCAATGGAGTATACGCCGTTGCCCTGGTTGCCCAGCAGATTGGCCATGGGGATGCGGTATAAAAAGCCGATCAGCTTTGTAAAAATGCCTGCCGCCGCCAGAATACTGCCCTGGAGCAGCAGCGTGTTTCTCGTTTCTTTCGACATCTCACAAGTCCTTACCATTCCGTTTTGCAAACGCCCCGCGCAGGGCGCGTTTTTCAAAAAACAAGTAATATAATGGAGTATCATATCACATTTGCCGGAAAAATCCAACTGTTGCATATCCCCTTGCGCCGCGTTTATTTCCCCGCTATCATAAAAGGCAATTTTTCACAAAGCCTGCATATGGTTTGCAAAACTATATTATATAATATCACTCTTTACTTTCGCAGGTCGCTGCGCTATACTGATGTCAGAATAAAAAAGGGGGGCGGTTTCCTATGCAAAAACCAGCCGGCGCTATTTTTGATATGGACGGCACACTGCTGGACTCCATGTTCTATTGGCAGCAAGCGCCCTGCGACTGTCTGCGGGAGGTATACGGCCAGGAGCCGTCGCCGGATCTGATGGACGAGATCAAGGCCATGACCATCGCCCAGGGCGGCGCATGGATCCAGCAGAAATACCGGTTAAACGCCACCGGGGCAGAGGTGGCCGCCGCCATCAACGCCATGATGGAACGCTTTTACCGCACCCGCGTACAGGTCAAGCCCGGCGCAGCAGATTGGCTCCACCGCTTCCGGGCGGCAGGCATCCCCGTGGCCGTCGCCACCTCCACCGACCGGCGCCTGGTGGAAACCGCCCTGGAGAGAACCGGTCTCGGCGCCTACTTCAGCGCCATTTTCACCTGCACCGAAGTGGGTGCCGGCAAGGGGCAGCCCGATGTGTACGAAGCCGCCCTGGCCCACCTCGGCACGCCCCGGGCCCAAACCTGGGTGTTTGAAGATTCCCTGTTCGCCATGGAAACGGCCCGCGCCGCCGGCTTCCCCGTGGCCGGAATTTACGACGCATCCCAGGCCGCTGTGCAGGAACAGGTGCGCGCTGTGGCCGATCTTTATATCCCCCGGTTTGACCGGGTGGAACCTTTGGCATAACCCGTTTTTGTGCAGGCCGCACAAAGCAAGTCGACCGCAATTTGGAAAAAGCAACTATAAAAACCAGAGTCTCAATTAAAATCGTCAAAAATTTCACTTTTCCGCATTTTTATCCGCAAAAAATCATTGCGCGCATCCATTTTTCATGATATAGTAATAAGTCACTGGATCGCGCTTCCCCGGCGGAAAGCCGCCAGTTTTTTTATCTTGTAAAGGTTCCGGGCGCCCTGGACACGCCCGCGGCAGATACAAACCGCAGAAACGCATATTCTGATCAGAAATGAGGGATTTTTCATATGGGAACCATGGACACACTTTCTCACAAGGCACAGCGTGCCGCCTTCGGCCTGGCGCTGGACGCAGCGCTGAAACACATCGAAAAGGACACCAGCAAGGGCCTGCTCGATGTTCTGGACATTTCCCAGAAGTTTATGGGCGACACCTTCAAAAAGGAAACTTTTGAAGCCATCCGCGCCTATATCGCCAACCCCGAAAACAAGTGGATCCAGTATGTGGACCGCCATGTGCACCGCCTGCACCCCAACGTGGTAAAGACAACCGCGCTGAACCTGGGCTTTGAAGCCGCCTTCCGGGGCACCAAAACTATCCGCAAAATGCGCGAGATCCACCAGTGCAACATCCCCTGGCTGATCCTGCTGGATCCCACCGCCGCCTGCAACCTTCACTGCACCGGCTGCTGGGCTGCGGAATACGGCCACAAATCCAACCTGACCTTTGAGCAGATGGACGATATCATCACCCAGGGCAAGGAATTGGGCATCTATTTCTATATGTTCACCGGCGGCGAACCCCTGGTGCGCAAAAAGGATATCATTCGCCTGTGCGAAAAGCACTATGATGTGGAGTTCCACTCCTTCACCAACTCCACCCTGATCGACGAGGACTTCTGCAAAGAGTGCGTCCGGGTGGGCAACCTGTCCTTCTCCCTGAGCCTGGAAGGCTTTGAGGACACCAACGACGGCCGCCGCGGCGCAGGCCACTTTGCCAGCGCCATGCGCGCCATGGACCTGATGAACCAGTACGGCCTGATCTATGGCACCTCCGTCTGCTATACCCGCGCCAACCTGGAAACCGTCCTTTCCGACGAATTCCTCGATCTCGAGGTGGAAAAGGGCTGCATGTTCTCCTGGTATTTCCACTTTATGCCCACCGGCAACGGCGCCAGCCCCGAGCTGATGCCCACCACAGAACAGCGCAAATATATCATCCAGCGTATCCGCGAGATCCGCGCCAACCAGGGCGGCAAGCAGATCTACACCATGGACTTCCAGAACGACGGCGAGTATGTGGGCTGCATTCCCGGCGGCCGCAACTATTTCCACATCAACTCCAACGGCGACGCCGAGCCCTGCGTGTTTATCCATTACTCCAATATGAACATCAAGGATCACACCCTGCTGGAGATCCTGAAGAGCCCCCTGTTCATGGCCTACCACCGCGAGCAGCCCTTTAACCGCGATCACCTGCGCCCCTGCCCCATGCTGGAAAACCCCGAGATGCTGCGCAGAATGGTCAAGGAATCCGGCGCCCACTCCACCGACCTGGCCGATCCCGAAAGCGTGGATCACCTGTGCGACAAGTGCGAGGATTACGCCGCCGCCTGGGCTCCCGTGGCCAAGGAGATCTGGGCCAGCCAGACCCACAAAGAGCCCAGCTATGTCAACTACGATCCCGACCAGAAACGCGGCGTGTTCCAGGACGAGATCGACACCTGATCCCGGCCCGGTCCGCCCCACCTTCGGGCCCTTGTTGAATTCAAAAAAGCTGCTGCAGCGCGCCCGGCCCTGCGGCAGCTTTTTTCCGCCTTTTTCTCCGAAAATTTTTGAAGAATGCTTTTGTATCTGCCCACAGATATGCTATAATAGTATTTATATATCGATAATAACCCCAAAAAGGTGTGTGTTTTATGGTAAAAATCATCACAGACAGTATCTGCGATCTGGATCCGTCCTATCTCGCCCCCTACGAGGTGGATATGATGCCCCTGCGCGTGCGCCTGGGCGAAAAAGAATACCTCGACAAAATTGAGATCAACCACGAGGCCGTCAGCCAGGCCATGATGGAGGGCATCCTGCCCAAGTCCACCCAGGTGCCGGCAGATATTATGACGGATACCTTTGAAAAATACGCCGCTGCCGGGCAGGATTTTATTTATGTCGCCTTCTCTTCCGTCCTTTCCGGCTGCTGCAGCCTGGCCGAAATGATCACCGCCGAGCTGCGGGAAAAATATCCGGACGTCAGCATGGGCGTGATCAACTCCAAGGCGGGCGCCGGCGGCATGGGCCTAATCGTGCTGCAGCTGTGTCATATGGCCAAGGACGGCGCATCCTTTGAAAAACTGATGGCCCACGGGCAGTACTTGTCCGAGCATATCATCCACATGATTGCCCTGCGGGATCTGAAGTGGCTGGTCATGGGCGGACGCATCAACAAGCTGGTGGGCGCCGCCAGTGCAGCCCTGGACATCCGCGCCCTGGTTCACATCGACAAAGAGGGCTACCTTAAATCCTTCGGCACCGCCCGGGGACAGAAGCGCATGATCAAATCCATTTGCGACCACGCCATCGAGCGCATCAAAAAGTTCCCGGAGCAGCTGATCGCCATCTGCTATACCCACGAAAAAGAAAGCGCGCTGGAGGCCATGGAATATCTGAAAGAGCACATGCCCTGCCCGCCGAAATTTGTCCTTCAGCCCGTGGGCTGCGTGCTGTCGGCTTATCTGGGCCTTTCCGGCGTGGGCATCCTGTTTTTCGACGAAAAGCCCGACGAATACTATTACAACTGATAACCGAGGATCTGTTCTTTCATGGCAAAACGAAATCATTCTCGAAGACGGGGCGGCTGTGCGGTCCCGTTCTTTGTTCTTCTGGCCCTGCTCATCGTGGGCGGACTGTATTTTTATTGGGACAACAACACCATCGGCATTGAGGAAACCACCGTATCATCCCCAAACCTGCCCCCGGAATTCGACGGGCTGCGGATCGCCCATCTTTCCGATCTGCATGGCAAGCAATTTGGCGAGGGCAACCGCCTGCTCATCGACACCGTGGCCCGCACACAGCCGGATCTGATCGTGATCACCGGCGACCTGATCGACCAGGCCGCCCAGTACGAGGATCTGCCCCCTCTCATGGACGGGCTCACCGCCATCGCCCCCACCTATTATGTCACCGGCAACCATGAATGGGCCGTGCGCCGGGTGCAGGAGCTGAAGGAACTGCTGACAGCCCACGGCGTGCGGGTGCTGACCAACACCTTTGAACTGTGGACCCGGGAGGGGGCCACGCTGGCCGTGGCCGGGGTGGATGATCCCAATGGCCCCGCCGACCAGAAAACCGGCCCGGAGCTGCGCAGCGAGATCCAGGCCGATTACACCCTGCTGCTCTCCCACCGGGACACGGTGGAAACTTACGCCTCCTGGGGCTATGACCTGGTGTTCTGCGGCCATGGCCACGGCGGGATCATTCGCATCCCCATCCTGGATCAGGGCCTGCTCAGCACAGACCGCACCCTGTTTCCTGCCTACGACGGCGGCGTGTATTCCTTTGAAAACGGCTTTACCTGCGTCGTCTCCCGGGGCCTGGGCAGCAACACCGTCCCCTTCCGCGCCTTCCGCCTGTTCAACCGTCCGGATCTGCCCGTCATCACGCTGCGCTGCAGCGCCGCATCATAAGGAGTGCCCATGAGCGAAGAATGTATCATCTGCAAAGCGCCCCTGGTCTATACCCCCCGGGAACGCATGATGGAGTGCGTCCTCTGCCACAGGCAGGAGCGCAGCCGCACCCGCTGCACCCAGGGGCACTATGTCTGCGACCACTGCCACACCCGGGGCGTTGACCGCATCACCGGCCTTTGCCTGGCCGAAACCTCCCAAGACCCCGTGGCTCTGCTGGAAAAACTGATGGATCTGCCCTTATGCCATATGCACGGCCCGGAGCATCATGTTCTGGTGGGCGCTGCCCTGCTGACCGCCTGCCGCAATGCAGGCGCCGGTGTGGATCTGCCCCGCGCCCTGGAAGAACTGCAAAGCCGCGCCCGGCAGATCCCCGGCGGCGCCTGCGGATTTTGGGGCGCCTGCGGCGCCGGCGTCAGCTGCGGCATAGCCGTTTCCATCCTGACCGGGGCCACCCCCCTGGCCGGAGAAACCTGGGGCCTTTCCAACCAAATGACAGCCCGCGCCCTGGAAAGCATCGGGGCGGTGGGCGGCCCCCGGTGCTGTAAGCGGGACTCCTACCTGGCCCTGTCGGCCGCCGTTCCGTTTCTAAAAGAACACCTGGGCGTGGAACTGACCCTATCCCCAGTGCACTGCCGCCGCAGCCTGCAAAACAGCCAGTGCCTTGAACAGCGCTGTCCTTTTTTCACTCCGCAGCCGGAAGCATAATGCCTGCCGGAACCGCTATTTCACATGAAGAGGAACTATTTTATGCAAGAATTTCTCGCCGGAACATTTGATATTGCCGTCATCGGCGCAGGGCACGCCGGGATCGAGGCGGCCCTCGCCGCGGCCCGCATGGGCTGCAGCACAGTCTGTTTTACCATCAACCTGGACGCCGTGGGCAATATGCCCTGCAACCCCGCCATCGGCGGCACCGGAAAAGGCCACTTGGTGCGGGAGCTGGATGCCCTGGGCGGCGAAATGGCCCGGGCCGCAGACCAAGCCTGCATCCAGTACCGTCTGCTGAACCGGGGCAAGGGCCCTGCCGTCCATTCCCTGCGGGCCCAGGCCGACCGCCGCCGCTATCAGGAAGTCATGAAGCACACCCTGGAACAGCAGGCGCATCTGAGCGTAAAGCAGGCCGAAGTGGTGGATATCCGTCTGAAGGACGGCCGGGTTTCCGCCGTGGTCACCCGCACCGGCGCGGTATACGCCGCAAAGGCCGTCATCCTCTGCTCCGGCACGTATCTCAACGGCCGCACCATCGTGGGCGAAAGCGCCATCGACAGCGGCCCCGATGGGATGCATGCCGCCACGGAGCTGACAGCCCGCCTGGCGGCCATGGGCCTTTCCCTGCGCCGCTTTAAAACCGGCACGCCCCCCCGCCTCAACCGCCGCAGCGTGGATTTTTCCAAAATGGAATTGCAGCAAGGTGACGAAGCCCCCATTCCCTTTTCTTTCCAAACAAAAACGCCGCCGGAAAATTCGGCTGTGTGCTATTTGACCTACACCAACCCGGAAACCCACCGAATCATCCTGGAGAATCTGGATCGTTCCCCCCTGTATAACGGCGCCATCGAAAGCGTCGGCCCCCGCTATTGCCCCTCCATCGAAACCAAAGTGGTGCGCTTCGCGGAGAAGCCCCGGCACCAGCTGTTCGTGGAGCCCATGGGCCTGAACACGGAGGAACTGTACCTCCAGGGCCTTTCCTCCTCCCTGCCGGAAGATGTGCAGATCCAGATGCTGCATACCATCCCCGGCCTGGAACACGCAGAAATGACCCGCCCGGCCTACGCCATTGAATACGACTGCATCGATCCTTTGGAACTGCTGCCCACCCTGGAAACCAAAAAGATCCCGGGACTCTACGGCGCAGGCCAGTTCAACGGCTCTTCGGGCTACGAAGAGGCGGCGGTGCAGGGTTTTGTGGCCGGCGTGAATGCGGCGCTGAAGCTTCAGGAAAAGGCGCCCATGATTCTTTCCCGGGCAGAATCTTACATCGGCACATTGATCGACGATCTGGTGACCAAGGGCACCAACGAGCCCTATCGCATGATGACCTCCCGCAGCGAATACCGGCTGCTGCTGCGCCAGGATAACGCCGACGCCCGTCTGAGCGCCATCGGCCGCCGGATCGGGCTGGTCAGCGAAGCCCAGTATCAGGCCGTCCAGGAAAAATATGCCGCCGTGGAACAGGAGATCCGCCGGCTGGAACGCCACGGCGTTGCCCCCACAGAGACAGTCAACGCCTTGCTGCGGGAACGTGGCAGCACAGAATTGGCCGCCGGCGTACCCCTGATTTCCCTGCTGCGCCGCCCGGAGCTTCACTACAGCGATCTGAAAGCCCTGGACGCCCAGGCCCCCGCCCTTTCCGCCGCCATCGAAGAGGCCGTGGAAATCTCCGTCAAATATGCCGGTTATATCGAGCGCCAGCAGCGCCAGGTGGCAGAGTTCACCCGCATGGAGCAGCGCCGCCTGCCCGACGGCATCGATTATGAACAGATCTTGGGCCTGCGGCTGGAAGCCCGCCAGAAGCTGAACGAAGTGCGCCCCCTGAACCTGGGCCAGGCCAGCCGGATCTCCGGCGTCTCTCCCGCCGATATTGCCGCCCTCATGGTGTGGCTGGAAAAATAAAAGGCCGTCCCTCCGGTATGGGCGCAGATTTTTCTGCAACCCCCAGCGCAACCGCGGCAGACGGTGCAAATGCGTAAAAAGGGTCTATCTGTATCAGCCCCTCCCCACCTACTGTGCGCCAAACCTCCGGCGGAGAAAACCGCAGATTTTCCCCGCCCATATTGAAAATCCTTTTTCCCCAACCCCTCCGGTTTCACCGGAGGGGTTTCGTCTGCGCCGCTCCCCTCGCCATGCCCTTTTCCTCCCCCGGCAAAGCCGGCGGGTACTTTTCCTGTTCGATGCAAAGAAACGCCGTTTGGCAAATTACCCAAATAGTCCCCTTTCTTTTTGTATGTCTTTACAATTCTTTTCCGGCATCTCTCCGCCCCTTCCCCTACCAAATAATTTCTCCTTTTCCCCCATTTTCGCCCCTTTTCTACCTAAGGGGCGCATAGCGTCCCTTATTTTATCAAGCCGAATCCCCCGAAACCCAGTCCCCATGCCCCTTTCCGGGTTTTCAAAAAATCAACTTTTCCCGCCCGGGTAGACATTTCCCCCAAATAAAAAAATCCCTCCCCCTTTACATCCCCTCCCCCAGAAGCGATCCCCGCCCCCGCCAGGTAGACATCCAGGTAGACACGGTAGACACACCTTGGAAGTTTTTGGATATTCGTCTGCAAAAAATAAAGAAGGCGTCTGCATAGCAGACGCCTTCTTTTGGAGCGGGATACGGGAGTCGAACCCGCCACCTCAGCTTGGGAAGCTGATGTATTACCGATATACCAATCCCGCAGGTTGAGCACTCAGTGAATGCTATTATAACAGACTCCCGCAAGATTTGCAACAAAAATCCTGTCGAACTATTTTGTGGTATTTTCAAACCCCTGCATCGGAAACAGTCATAACTTTTTCCCCCCTTCATAGGGTCTTAGGGAGACCATGCTTTCAGGAGGAACTGCACCATGAAAAAACTTCTGTGCCTTTGCTGCTGCGCTCTGACCGCCCTTTTTCTATACACCCCGGCGGCCCATGCCGCGCCCGTAACCACCGCTGCCCAAAGCGTTGCCCTGATGGAAAAAGAAACCGGCACCCTGCTTTATGCCGAAAACGAGCACGAACAGCTGGAACCCGCTTCTGTCACAAAAGTGATGACCCTGCTGCTGACCATGGAAGCCATTGATGACGGGCGGCTGCATTACGAAGATCTGCTGTCGGCCAGCGATCACGCCGCCTCCATGGGCGGCAGCCAGGTATATATCAAAGCCGGAGAACAGTTGACTGTGGAGGATCTGCTGAAAGCCGTATGCCTGGCCTCCGGAAACGATGCGGCCGTGATGCTGGCCGAGGCGGTGGCCGGCAGCGAAGAAAGCTTCGTAGACCGCATGAACGCCCGGGCGGTGGAACTGGGCATGAACGACACCCATTTCTGCAACTGCACCGGCCTGCCGGCGGAAGGCCACATAACCTCTGCCTACGACATCGCCCTAATGAGCCGGGCATTGATTTTAGACCACCCGGACATCCGCCGCTTTACCACCATCTGGATGGATTCCCTGCGCCACGGCGCTTTTCAGCTGGCCAACACCAACAAACTGATCCGCTACTACGACGGCGCCACGGGGCTGAAAACCGGCTCCACCGCCACCGCCGGAAACTGCCTGTCCGGCACGGCAGAGCGGGACGGCATGGAATTGATCGCCGCTGTGATGAAAGCCCCCACCTCTGCCGACCGCTTTGATACCGCCAGAAATCTGCTCAATTACGGCTTTGCCAACTACACCCTGCTGGATGTTTACCCCGACGAGGCACTGCCGCTGATTCCCGTGACCATGGGAGTCCAGGACAATGTGCAACCCGTCTTTGCCGCCCCAAACAGAATCCTGCTGGAAAAGACCGCCCTTTCTTCCCTGGAAAAAAGCCTTGAACTGGAAGAAACCATCGCCGCCCCCGTCAGCGCCGGGCAGCAGCTGGGTTCCCTGACCGTCAGCGCCGGCGGCAAAGTGGTCGCCGTTCTCCCCCTGGTGGCCGCAGAAGCCGTCGAACGCCTATCATACTGGGATTTTGTACAAAACATGTTCCTCAAGTCTCTATTTATTGTATAAATTCGCCGTATTTCTACAGATTTTCCCTTGACTTTGCCGCCCCCTATGATACACTCAAAGGAAGAACAGCGGCGCGCTTCGGCGCGCTGCACAGGGGAGGATTTCACATGATTCAAGTTCACACGCAAAACATCACGTCCTTTGTACCCGAAGATTACTTTACCGCCCGCGAAGCAGACCTGGCCCAAGCCCAAACCTGGCTGCAGGAAGCCTCCGGCACCGGCAACGATTTTGTCGGCTGGGTTCATCTGCCCCAGGATTACGATAAAGAAGAATTTGCCCGCATCAAGGCCGCGGCCCAGAAAATCCAGCAGCAGTCCACCGCCCTGGTGGTGGTCGGTATCGGCGGCTCTTACCTGGGCGCCCGAGGCGTGATCGAAGCCCTGTGCTCCCCCAACTACAACCAGAAAAAAAAGGATACGCCCAATCTGTATTTTGCCGGCAACACCCTCAGCGCCGACGCCCTGAATGAAGTGGTGGAGCTGATCGGCGATCAGGACTTTTCCATCAATGTGATCTCCAAATCCGGCACCACCACGGAGCCCGCCATTTCTTTCCGCTTCTTCAAGGAGCTTTGCGAGAAAAAATACGGCAAAGAAGGCGCCCGGGAGCGCATTTATGCCACCACCGACGCCCACCGGGGCGTGCTGAAATCCCTGGCCGACGCCGAGGGCTACGAAACCTTTGTCGTTCCCGACGATGTGGGCGGCCGATACAGCGTGCTGACCGCCGTGGGCCTGCTGCCCATTGCCGCCTGCGGCGTGGATATCGACGCCCTGATGGCGGGCGCCGCAGACATGATGGCCCTTTGCGCCGCCCCTGGCGCGGAAAATCCCGCCTGGCAATATGCCGCCGCCCGCAGCGCCCTGTATGACGCAGGGAAAAAAGTGGAGATCCTGGCGGCCTATGAGCCCTCCTTCCGCTTCATGGCGGAATGGTGGAAGCAGCTCTACGGCGAAAGCGAGGGCAAGGAAGGCAAGGGTCTCTTCCCCGCCAGCGTGGAATTCACCGCCGACCTGCACTCCATGGGCCAGTACATCCAGCAGGGCGAACGGCTGATGTTTGAAACCGTGGTCCGCTATGAAAAACCGCTGACGGCCCTGGCCGTTCCCTTTGACGAGGGGGATGGCGACGGCCTGAATTTCCTGGCCGGCAAGGATATGTCCTTTGTCAACGAACAGGCCATGGACGGTACGCTTCTGGCCCATGTGGAGGGCGGCGTGCCCAATCTGATCCTGCGCATCGGGCAAAACACGCCCCATACCATGGGCGAGCTGATCTATTTCTTTGAATACGCCTGCGGCCTGAGCGGCTATCTTCTGGGCGTGAACCCCTTCGACCAGCCCGGCGTGGAATCCTACAAGAAAAATATGTTCGCCCTCCTCGGCAAGCCCGGCTATGAAGAAATGCAAGCGGAACTGCTGAAAAAGCTGGGAAGAGATTGACCGCTTCCTTTCAGATCTCCCCCCGGGCTTGCCGAGGCCGCGAAGCGGCACACAAGCATTTTGCCTCTGGCAAAATCTTGGCGCCAGGCGGAATTCATTTCCGCCGCGCAAGTGAAATCACCAGGGTTCCCCCGCGGCTTGCCGCGGGGGACAAAGCCCGGCTACGAGGAAATACAGGCAGAGCTGCTAACAAAATTGGGAAGAGACTGAATCACAGCTTAATATTTTTGGTTGTGTTTTTTACGAAAATATGATATGCTGTTTACACACAAAAGCAATGGTTCTCCAGATTGAATGATTAAAGGAGTTGAATAATTATGGTAAGAGTAATTATGGGCGTCAAGGGTACCGGTAAAACAAAGCAGATGATCGAATTGATCAACGAAGCCGCCAAAACCGAAGCGGGCAATGTAGTGTGCATTGAGCGCGGTTCCAAGCTCACCTACGATATTCATAACAGCATCCGCCTGGTGGAGGCCAGCGACTATTCCATCGCTACATTTGATGCATTGAAGGGCTTCATCAGCGGCCTGTATGCCGGCAACTATGACATCTCCCAGATCTTTATCGATTCTCTGTGCAAGATTGTCCCCAGCGACATCACCCCCGAGGTTGAGAAGTTCCTGGATTGGCTGGAAAACTTCTCCGAAAAGCACAACATTAAGTTTGTCATCACCATCAGCGCCGATCAGGCCCTGGCCACCGACGGCATCAGCAAATTCTTCTAATCTGCCAACAGATCAAACCCCCGGACAGTGCTCCCACTGTCCGGGGGTTTTTCATCCCTCCGCAAAGGGCGTCAACCCTCCGCGCTTTGTTGTTACAGCCGGAAAATCCCCCGCTCGCCGGTGTTCGGATCGGTAAACAGGGGCAGATCCGGCGGCGCCAGGGTGAACACCACAAACAGGGCCAGCAGCATGACCAGCATCGTCAGCGGCACCACCCAGGTCACGCTGCTGCGCCGGCGGTAAAGGCGCAGTCCCGCCAGCTGCCCCAGCAGCACGGCCAGGAAGAAAATCAGAATATCCGCCGCCAGGAATTCCACCCCAAAGGCCCCGGTGTAAAAATAAAACAGCAGCGTGATCGTCCCCTGGGCCGTCAGCAGGGCCGCCAGCGCCGCCGCAAACCAGGTGGGAGCG
This sequence comes from uncultured Clostridia bacterium, assembly GCA_937915065.1. Lineage (GTDB taxonomy): Bacteria > Bacillota > Clostridia > Oscillospirales > Oscillospiraceae > Pseudoscillospira. The sequence goes on along the minus strand of CALDMR010000146.1, from coordinate 10,381 downwards.
TCCAGCTCCCGGGCGCCGCCCTGGCGCACAAAGCAGCCGCCCCACCACAGCACCGCCGGCCACAGCACCAGCTTCAGATGCTCCCATACGCTTTCGTTCACCGGCGCAAACAGCCCTGCCGCAAAGGCCTCCCCTGTCAGGCCATACAAAAAATGCAGCAGCGTGCCCGCCAGAAACAGCACCGGCACCCCCAACAAGATCAGCCGCTCGGTTTTTCCCCCAATCATCGCTTTCATTCCTTCGCCTCCCAAACTCATGCTGATTGTAAGCCCGCCCCTCCTGCGAAATCCCGCAAAACAGGTCGCCAGACCAGACAATGTACAAATTTTGCCGGAAATCCCCCCGCCCTTTTTACCATTTCTACCCTTGCCGGCAAAAGCAACAGACGATATAATAAGAAGTGTTATAGCATACTAACTAAAATCGATCCGGCGCCGAAGGGCGCCCAAGAAGGAACCGCCTATGAATGAAAGCCGCCAGACCAGCGCCCGGAAAGTAGACACCCTGGACCACCTGCAGCCGGGCAAAAGCTGCGAAATTTTATCCATTTCCAACCCCTCCGGCGCCGTCAAGCGCCGCCTGACCGACATGGGGCTGACGCCGGGCACCAAGGTGACCCTGGTTAAAATCGCCCCCTTCGGCGATCCCATGGAGGTGGCCCTGCGGGGCTACGAACTGTCCCTGCGCAAGGCCGACGCCGCCCAGATCACCGTGCGTATCCTGCGGGAGGGCGAGGCCCTGAAAGAACACGCCGCTCCCCATCTGGGCCGCGCCCAGCGAGACAAGATGCGCCGGGCCCACAGCCACGAAGAGGCGGAGCACCCCCGAAAATACGACGCCGACGCCCACGACCGGCACCAGTGGAAAATTGCCCTGGCCGGTAATCCCAACTGCGGCAAAACCACGCTGTTCAACGCCCTGACCGGCTCCAACCAGTATGTGGGCAACTGGCCCGGCGTCACCGTGGAAAAAAAGGAGGGCGCCGCCCACCTGAACGGCCAGGAGATCACCGTTGTGGATCTGCCCGGCATCTACTCCCTTTCCCCCTATTCCATGGAGGAGATCGTGGCCCGAAAATTCATCATCGGAGAGCATCCGGACGCCATCATCAACATTGTGGACGCCACCAATCTGGAGCGCAACCTGTATCTGACCATGCAGCTGCTGGAATTGGAGCGCCCCATGGTGCTGGCCCTGAACTTTATGGACGAAGTGGAAAAGGCCGGCGACCGCATCGATGTGGATCGCCTGTCCCAGCACCTGGGTATTCCCGTGGTGCCCATCTCCGCCCGGGAGGGGAAAGGGCTGACCGAACTGCTGGAGGTGGCCCACCGCCAGATGCACACGGGCCTCACCGTGGAACCCGACGACCTGTACGACGATTATACCCACGAGATCCACCACCGGGTGGGCGAGATCATCCACGACAAGGCCTATGCCGCAGAGATCCCCGCCCACTGGGCCTCCATCAAGCTGATCGAAGGCGATGAAGATGTGGCGGACACCCTGGCCCTGTCGGGCCGGGAAAAGGCCAAGGTCGAGCAGCTGGCAGAGGAATACGAAGCCTCTTCCCCCCTGGGCGACCGGGAAACCCTGATCGCCGACAGCCGCTACCGGTTCATTGAATCAGTGGTACAAACCTCGGTCAAAAAAGCCCGAAAGCAGGGCGAGCCCACCTGGACCGACCGCATCGACGCCATTGCCACCCATAAATTCTGGGCCTTCCCTGTGTTTTTGCTGATGCTGCTGGTCATGTTCTGGTTCACCTTCGGCCCCATCGGCTCCACTTTGAGCGACCTGCTGGCCACCGCCATTGAAAATGGGCTGACGCCCCTGGTTCGCGGCGCTCTGGAGGGCGCCGGCGCCGCCCCCTGGGCGGTCAGCCTGGTCTGCGATGGCATCATTGCCGGCGTGGGCGGCGTGCTCACCTTCCTGCCCATGATCGCCATCCTCTTCCTGTTTTTGAGCATTTTGGAAGATTCGGGCTATATGTCCCGGGCCGCCTTTGTCATGGATCGGACGCTGCGCCACTTCGGCCTGTCCGGCAAGGCCTTCATCCCCCTGCTGATGGGCTTCGGCTGCACCGTGCCCGCCGTCATGGGCGCCCGCACCATGGAAAACGAAAAGGATCGCCGCATGACCATTATGCTGGTGCCCTTCATGTCCTGCTCCGCCCGCCTGCCGATTTACGGGCTGCTGGTCAGCGCCTTTTTCCCCACCCACCGGGCACTGATCGTGATCTCCCTGTATCTGATCGGCGTAGCCATGGCTATTTTGTCGGGCCTGATCCTGAAGCGCTTTGTGTTTAAGGGCGAGGCCGCCCCCTTCCTGCTGGAGCTGCCGCCCTACCGGATGCCCACGCTGCGCAACGTGTGGGCCCATGTCTGGGAAAAGGTCAAGGACTTCCTCAGCCGGGCCGCCACGCTGATTTTGGCCATGAGCGTGGTGCTGTGGCTGCTGCAAAGCTTCACGCCCCAGCTGCAATATACCACCGATGTGTCCGCTTCCCTGCTGTCCGGCATCGGCGGCGTGCTGGCCCCCCTGTTTATCCCCTGCGGCTTCGGCGTGTGGCAGGCCGCCGTGGCGCTGCTGACGGGCCTGGTGGCCAAGGAAGCCGTGGTCTCCTCCATGAGCCTGTTTTACGGCTTTTCCCTAACCGCCTCCGGCGCTGCTGTGGCCCTGGCCCTGGGCAGCACCTTCACCCCCGTATCAGCTTATGCCTTTTTGGTGTTCTGCGCCCTGTATACCCCCTGCGTGGCGGCCATCGCCACCATCCGCCGGGAAATGGGCAGCGCCAAATGGACCCTGGCCTGCCTGGGCTGGCAGCTGGGCGTGGCCTATCTCGTTTCCATGCTGATCTATCAGGTCGGCTCGCTGATTTTCTGAATTGATAAAGGAGGGTGCTGATGCTTATTATATTGTATCTCGCTCTGATCGCCCTGATCGGCTGGTCGGTGGGGTATCTGATCTGGCGCATTGTCCGCTCCTTCACCGGCAAGGGCGGCTGCGGCTGCTCCTGCGGCGGCTGCAAAACCGGCTGCGGCAGCTGCGCCCATCGGGACGCCTGCCCCCGATAAACGCAAACAGCGCTCCCGTTTTCTTTGAAAAACGGGAGCGCTGTTTTTTCAAAAATCAAGGCCCAGGTATCAAAAAACCAGCCGCCGGCCCGAGGGCCGGCGGCTGCTTTTTTGTTTTTTCACAGCGTCACTTCCGCATGGCGCAGCACATGACAGCTCATATTCAGACCGCACGGCAGGCCGGCGATATGGGTGGGAGCCGTTTCGATGTGGACTGCCAGCGCCGTGGTGGTGCCGCCCAGGCCCTGGGGTCCGATGCCCAGCCCATTGATCCGCTCCAGCAGCCGCTGCTCCATGTCGTCATAAAAGGGGTCCGGATGGCGGCTGCCCAGGGGGCGCAGCAGCGCCCTTTTCGCCAGCAGCATCACCTGTTCCGAAGTGCCGCCGAACCCCACGCCCAGCACAATGGGCGGGCAGGGATTGGAACCGGCCATGCTGACGGCAGATACAATGAAGTCCTCGATCTCCGGCACGGTGGCTGCGGGCTTGAACATCTTCAGCACGCTCATATTCTCGCTGCCAAATCCCTTGGGCGCCACAGTAATTTTCAGCGTGTCACCCCGCACCAGGCGCAGATGGATCACCGCCGGCGTGTTGTCGTTGGTGTTGCCCCGGCGCAGGGGGTCCCGCACCACGCTCAGGCGCAGCAGCCCCTCCACATAGCCCCGGCGCACGCCCTCATTCAGCGCGTCCTCCAGATAGCCGCCGGTGATCTGTACCTCCTGCCCCAGTTCCACAAAAAGGACGGCCATGCCGGTATCCTGGCAGATGGGCAGGCGTTCCTCGTCCGCCAGCTGATAATTGTCCACCAAATCGCCCAAAATGGCGCGGCCCACTTCGGAAGCCTCCCGCTCCCCGGCAGAGCGCAGGGCGGCGCGCACATCAGCAGGCAGAAAGCAGTTGGCGTTGATGCACAGGTTTTTTACCGCCGCGATGATCTGTTCACAGTCGATTTGACGCATAGCTGTCACCTTTTTCTCTGATAGTTTTTCAAATACGCCGGCCGTCGATGAACACAGCCAGCACCTTGCAGTTCATGTCAAAGGGATGGGCGGAGCAGACCACCAGATCCGCATCCTTCCCCGGCTTCAGGGAGCCCACCCGCCCGTCGATCCCGGCAATGCGCGCCGCGTCGATGGTGATGGCCCGCAGGGCGGCCTCCGGCTCCATGCCCGCGCGCACCGCCATGGCGGCGGACAGGGGCAGATATTCCGCCGGCAGCTCCGGATGATCCGTGCAGATGGCCACCGGCACCCCCGCCCGGGCCAAGATCGCCGGGTTCTCCATCTTCTGGTGGAACAGTTCCGGCTTACTGCGATCCGTCAGCAGGGGGCCGCAAATGACCCGCGCCCCCTCCTCCACCAGAATGTCGGCGATCAGATGGCCGTCTGTCCCGTGAACGATCACATAGTCCAGCCCGAATTCTTTGGCAATGCGGATGGCCGTCAGAATATCATCGGCCCGGTGGGCATGGAAGTGGGCGGGCACCTCCCGCCGCAGCACCGGCAGCAGGGCTTCCAGCTTGGCATTGTAATCGGGCCCGTCGGCCTCCTCGTCGGCCGCCGCCTTCTCCTGCTTGTCCAGATATTCCCGCGCCTTATACAGTTCCTCCCGGATCAGGGCGGCGGTGGCCATGCGGGTCATGGGCGCCTCGTCCTTTTCATGGTAGGTCATCTTCGGATTTTCGCCCAGGGCAAATTTCATGCAGGCCGGATCCTTCAGCGCCATATCGTCGATCCGGCGGCCCGTGGTTTTAACGGCGATAAACTGCCCGGCAATGGGGTTGGCGCTGCCGGGCCCCGTGAGCACCGCGGTGATCCCGGCGGCGGCGGACTCTGCAAAATAGCGGTCCATGGGGTTCACCCCGTCGATGGCCCGCAGCTGGGGCGTTACCGGGTCGCTCATCTCGTTGCAGTCCTCGCCCTCGTAGCCCAGGCTGTCGCCGCAAACGCCCAGATGGCAGTGGGCGTCCACAAAGCCGGGCAGCACATAGGCGCCGGCGGCGTCAAATACCTCGTCCTCCCCGGGGGCCTCCTCCATGGGGCCCAGGGCCCGGATCTTCCCGCCCTCGATTTGGAGATAACCGTTTTCAATTTCCTGCCCCTCCATGGGCAGGATGCGGGCATTGCTGATCAGCATATCGCGCCGGCTCCTTTCCTATTTTGAACTCCCCCCGCCGGGGCATACAAGAAGAAATGCACAGCGTTTCCGCTGTGCATCCGGTCTTGCTTATCTGCGGCGGCCACGCTTGTCCATGGAGTGATTCAGGTCGGAAATCTTCCCCTCGGACTCCGTCATAAACGCCTTCAGCTTGGCTTCAAAAGATTCCTCCGCCGTCATGGGTGCGGCATTCTGGGCAGCTGCGCCCCGCGCGCCCCGCTGGCCGCCGAAGTGATTCTGCCGGGGAGCGCCGCCGAAACGGTGCCCGCCGCCGGGGCCGCGCTGACCGCCCTGGGGCGCCGCAGCCTGGGGCAGCGCACGCTTGATCGACAGATTGATGCGGCCGTTTTCATCGATGGCCAGAATTTTGACCTTCACGGCCTGCCCCTCCTGCAGATGATCGTGAATGTCGTTCACATAGGTGTTTGCGATCTCGGAAATGTGTACCAGGCCGGACTTGTTTTCCCCCAGGGACACGAATGCTCCGAATTTGGTGATGCCGGTGACTTTTCCTTCCAAAATGCTCCCAACGCCAAAGTCCATATGTTTTGTTTTTTCTCCCTTCACAGGTAACCCTGTCTTTCTTTATTTCACGGCGCTCTCTCAATATCCGGCGTCATAAAACACCTTTTCGCCGCTTTTTACCATTCCGAGTTTATCCCGGGCGATCTCCTCCAGCTTTTCCGGATCGTCCGCCGCGGCGATGTCGGCCCGCAGGGCGCCGTTTTCGTCCTCCAAGCTTTGCACCTGGGCAGACAGGCGCGCCTGCTGCACCTCCGCCGATTGGATCTGGTCTTGCAGGTGGTACAGCGTGACGGCCGCGTAAACCATCAGGGCGATCAGCACCAGCTTGACCAAAATGCCGGCGGCGCCGGATTTCTTTTTGCGTACCTGTGTCTGCGAATCCTTCATGGCTCCGGCTCCTTTCCCGCTGGCGGCGTATCAAGATAAACTCCCATTTGTAATTTAATATTCTACCCCATTTCCACCAAAAATGAAAGAGTTTTTTCGTTTTCCGGCCCACTTTTTGCAAAAAATTTTTCAAAAACAGCGCCGGCAGGGCGCAAAGCCGCCCAAACGCAACCGCCGCGTCCACCCAAAAGTCCCAAAGGGGCCGCAGCAGGGCGCTGCACAGGCCAAAATACAGCGCCGCCCCCAAAAACGTGCCCAGCAGCAGGTACAGCCGCAGCTCCCCCTCCACCGCCCGCAGGGTGTAGCCGATCAGCCCCACCCCCACGCACAGGCAAAACAGCAGATCGCACAGCACCAGCAGCCGTTCGCAGCGCCGCCGCACGGCCCGCAGCAGGTCGTAAGCCAGTCCCAGAACGGCGCCCAGCAGCGCTGCCCCGCAGAACAGCAGCAGCTGCTCCGAAATATAGTTTTCCATGGCCCTTACCCAAACAGCCGGGCCAGAAAACCGCCGCCCTCCCGCCGGTTTTCCTCGTACTGCAGCCCATCGATCTGTCCGTCCACATGGAGTTCCCCGCCGTCCAGATTCAGCTGGCCGATATGTAAATGACTGCCGGTAATGATCAGCGTTCCGGCGCAGGTGGTCATAACGATCCCCGTTTCGTCAAAGCGGTCCACATCTTCCACGCCCGCCACCGTCAGCTGTTCCCGGCCCTCCAGGTGCAGATAGTGGTGTCCCCGCCCCGGGCTGCCTGCTTCGTATGCCATGAAAAATCCCTCCATAAACTTAAGGCTCATCCTCAGTTTATGAAGGGATCGTTTTCATTATGCGTTTACTCCGCCACTTCGCGGTACATGGCCGGCGCGTCTGCCTTTCCGGCGGTCTCGTTGATGGCCAGCACCTCCACGGTCAGGCAGCGTTCTCCAAAGCGGATGGAGATCTTGTCGCCCACCTTCACCTCGTAAGAGGCCCGCTGGGGCCGCCCGTTGACGCTGACGCGCTCAGCGTCGCAGGCTTCGTTGGCCACGGTGCGGCGCTTGATCAGGCGGGAAACCTTCAGATACTTGTCCAGCCGCATGGCTTTACTTAGCCAGGCTGTCCTTCAGGGCCTTGCTGGGCTTGAACACGGGGGCGCGGGAAGCGGGGATCTCGATGGCTTCCTTGGTCTTGGGATTACGGCCGATGCGGGCGGCGCGCTCCTTGACCTCGAACGAGCCGAAGCCCACCAGCTGCACCTTTTCATTGTCCTCCAGCGCTGCGGCAATGGTCTCCAGGGCGGCGTTCAGCATTGCCTCCGTATCCTTCTTGGAAAAGCCGGTCTTTTCTGCGGTTGCACTGATCAGTTCCTGTTTATTCATTGTTGTTTTCCTCCTGTGTATTACAATTTTTTTTCGGTTGTACCTTTGCTTCATTCCAGAGGGCCACCATTTCCTCCAGCGTCAGTTCTGCGATCTCCCGCCCCTGGGCAGCGGCCCCTTCCTCCACATGGGAAAAGCGGGAAATATACTTCTCGCAGGCCCCGTGCAGCGCCTCCTCCGGATCAACGCCGGCAAAGCGCGCCACACCCACGGCGGCAAAGAGCACATCGCCCAGTTCTTCGGCGATATTGGACTGCTCCGCCACGGCCTGGCGCAGTTCTTCCGTCTCTTCGGAGAGCTTGTCCACCGCGCCGGAAATATCCGGCCAGGTAAAGCCGGACTTGGCCGCCTTTTTCTGGATCTTCTCCGCGCGCCACAGCCCCGGCAGCGTCCGCGCCACGGACTGCAGCGTGTCGGTATACGTCTCCTGTCCCTTTTCCACCCGTTTGATGGCGTCCCAGTTGGCCAGCACCTGTTCGGTGGAATCGGCCTGAACCGTGCCGAATACATGGGGATGGCGGAAGATCATCTTTTTGCAGATCCCGTCCGCCACGGCGTCCATATCAAACCGGCCGCCGTCCTCGGCCAGGGAAGCGTGAAACACCACCTGGAGCAGCACGTCGCCCAGTTCTTCGCACAGCAGAGCGTCGTCCTTCCGGTCGATGGCTTCCAGCACTTCGCAGGTCTCTTCGCTCAGGCAGCGGCGCAGGCTCTCATGGGTCTGCTCGGCATCCCACGGGCAGCCGCCGGGGCCCCGCAGGATGCGGACGATCCGCACGAGGTCTTCAAATGTGTAATGGTCCTGGAATTCAAAATCTACCATAATTCTTCTCTCTTTGCAATCATTTTTTCCAATTCTGTCCAGTTTATACGGCGCAGCCCCGGCGGCAGCGGCGCAAAATCCGCCCCGCCGCCGTCCTATTTCGGGCTGTTTTCACCGGATATGCAGCCGTTCTGCAATTTTTTCTCCTTTTGGAAAAAGGGCCAGTTCTTCCCGGGTCACCATGCGGAACAGGATGGCCAGCACCCCGTAAACCGCCGCGGCCAGCAGGATCGCCGGCATCACCGCCAGGCGCTGGGAAAGGCCCCCCTCCACCAGAACGCCGAAGCTGCCCCGGGCCGCCAGGGCCATCACCGCCGCAGCCGCCGCGGGCTTCGCAAACAGGCGGAGATAGCCGGGCCGGTTCCGCCCCAGCACCCAGGCCACCGCCGCCAGATCCAGCAGGGCAATGATCCCATAACACAGCAGCGTGCTGATGGGCGCGCCGCGGATGCCGAAGGCCGGGTCGCCGCAGAGCACATAGTTGCTGGCCACCTTGACCGCGCCGCCCACGCAGGCCGTGGCAATGGGGATATACACCCGCCCGTAGGCCTGCAGCACCCCGTTGCACAGCAGCATCAGGCAGATCAGCACGGAAGCGCCGCCCAGGATCTGAAGATGATAGGTGGCGGCCGCCGCCGTTTCCGGCACCGCCGGGTACAGCAGCTGCAAAATGGGGCCCGCCAGAACGCTCATCCCCACGCCCGCCGGCAGCGACAGCAGGGTGACCAGCCGGAACGAAGCGGATACGATCCGCCGGGCCCTCTCCCCCTGCCGCCGGGTCAGCGCCGCGGAAACGGCGGGGATCATGCTGATGGTGACAGGATAAACAAAGGTGGGCGGCAGGTTGAACAGGGTCATGCCGAAGGTGTATTCCCCATAGAGCGCCGCAGCCATCTGTTCCGTCAGGCCTAGGGCGTCCTGAAGCCGGGCCATCACCACTGTCTGGTCGATCAGGGTGATAATACTCATCACACTGGAACCCAGGGTGATGGGCACGCCGATGACCAGCAGCCGCCTCAGTATGCTCCGCCGCCGCTCCGGCCGGTCGCCGGAGCGGCCCTCCTTCCGGCGGCCCAGCATCCAGAACAGGCAGAACACCATGGCCGCCGCCGAACCCACCGTAACGCCGAACATGGCGGCGGCGGCCCCGGTCTCCACCGGCCGCCCCAGCCACTTGAGCACATACCAGGCCAGGGCCAGCCCCACGACCAGTTTGCACAGGGCCTCGATGATCTGGGATACCGCCGTGGGCACCATGTCGCCCAGCCCCTGGGTATAGCCCCGGCAGCAGCCCACCATGCACACGAAAAACACCGCCGGCGACAGCACCCGGATGGCCTCCGCCGCCAGCGAATCGTTCAGGGCCGCCGCCATGGGGTCCGCGGCAAAAAACATCACCGCCGACGCCGTCGCGCCCAAAGAAAAGAACAGGCACGCCGCCACGCGAAACTGGCGGCGCACCTGATGATACCGGCCCAGGGCGGCAGCTTCGCTGGTCAGCTTGCTCAGCGCCAGGGGAAACCCCGCCAGGGACAGCTGCAGTAAAAATCCATATACATTGTATGCGATGGTGAAATGGCCCACGCCCTCGCTGTCGAGGATATTGTTCAGCGGAATTTTATACAGGGCGGAAATGATCTTGACCGCCACCACCGCCGCCGTTAATACGGCGACGCCGCCAAAGAAATTCTGTTTTCGCGTGCCTTTCCCCATTCGCAACGGCTCTCCTCCCGCCTCAGCGGAACAATTTGGGCACGGCGTAACGCTCCACTTCCCGGTAGATCTCTTCAATGTCCATCGTCAGGAAGGTCCCGTTCTCATATATGATCTTTCCCCGCGCCATATTCATGCAAACATTGGAAGCGTTGGCGGAATAGATCAGATTGGCCGCCGGATCATGGCAGGGCTGCAGGTTCGGCGCGTGGAAGTCCACCAGGATGAGATCGGCCTGGGCTCCGGCTTTCACCACGCCGGCAGACCGCCCCTGGGCCCGGGCGCCGTTCACAGTGGCCATTTTCAGCACCTGGTCATCCCGCAGGGACATGGGGTTCAG
>CALDMR010000145.1 GCA_937915065.1 uncultured Clostridia bacterium | reverse complement strand
TTATCCGGGTCTTTGTGCATATAGCGAAATAGCTGTTCGATGCCGAACCGCTTTAGCGATGTGGTAACATCCATGTGTTTGAACCTCTTTCTTCGTTTAGTACACTTACTATCATAGTCTTAATTGGGAAGATTACAATAGACAAAGGGGGGCAAACTGTCAAAAAACAGAACAAAGCAGAACCTTTGTCAAGAAAAAATATGCATCTTACGGACTGAAAATGTATGCTTGCGGGAGAAAAGAGAAAAAAGGATCCCTTCCGCGGCAGCGGGAAGGGATCCTCGAAAGATTGATAAAAGGGATTTACATGTGCTCCGGGGCGGTTACGCCCAGGATTTCCAGGCCGTTTTCCAGCACGACGCGGACGGAGTCGGCCAGCTTCAGGCGGGCGCGGAGCACGTTTTCGGCTTCGCCCTTGATCCGGTCGTCGTGATAGAATTTGTGGAATCGGGCGGCCAGGTTGACCAGATAGCGGTTGATGCAGGAGGGGTCATAGTCCCGGGCAGCCAGACGCAGCTCTTCGGGATACTGGGAGAGCTGGCGGATCAGATCCCGGGCGGCTTCGTCGCCCAGCAGGGACACATCCACATCTGCCATGGCGGATACGGATACGTTTTCTTCTGCCATAGCCTTGCGCAGGCTGCAGATGCGGGCGTGGGCATACTGCACATAGTACACGGGGTTTTCGCTGTCCTCGCGCACAGCCAGCCCCAGATCGAAGTCCAGGGGGCTGTTGGGGACGCGGCTGTTGAAGTAGTAGCGGGCGGCGTCCACGCTGATCTCGTCCAGCAGATCGTGGAGGGCGATGGCTTTGCCGGTGCGCTTGGACATGCGCACGGGCTTGCCGTCCTGCAGCAGGTTCACCAGCTGCATCAGAACGATAACCAGGCGGCCGGAACCATCCAGGCCCAAACCGTCCAGAGCGGCCTGCAGCCGGGCCACATGGCCGTGGTGGTCAGCGCCCCAGACATTGATGACTTTGTCAAACCCGCGCTCTTCAAACTTGTTGCGGTGATAGGCGATGTCGGCGGCAAAATAGGTATAGAAGCCGTTGGCGCGGCGGAGCACATCGTCCTTCAGATCTAGTTTGTCCACCTGGGCCTGGGTTTTGCCTTCCCGCAGGAATTTTTCTTTCAGCAGGGCGGTAGTGTTCAGCCACAGGGCGCCGTCTTTCTCATAAGTCCAGCCCTTTTCCGTGAGCAGGCCCACGGTTTCGGCCACATAACCGCTGTCATGCAGTCCGGACTCCAGGAACCACTGATCGTATTCGATGCCGTATTTTTTCAGATCGGCCTGCATCTTGGGGATGTTGTGCTGCAGACCGTATTGCGCCATGGCTGTTTCCCAGTCGGCCTGGGAGGTTTCGCCGGGGAATGTGCCGGCCTGGGCCAAAAAGCCTTCGGCCAGTTCCTTGATATCGTCGCCGTGATAGCCCTCTTCAGGGAAGGAGTAGTTCTCTTCGCCCACGGTGCGCTGCATACAGCGGGCATAAATGGAGTTGGCAAATTTGGCAATCTGGTTGCCGGCGTCGTTTACATAGAACTCTTTCCAGGTATCAAAGCCGGCGCAGGTGAGCACATTGGCTAGGGTATCGCCCAGAACGCCGCCCCGGGCATTGCCCATGTGCATGGGGCCTGTGGGATTGGCGGATACAAACTCGACCATGACTTTCTGCCCCTTGCCGGAGTCGGAAGTGCCATAAGCTGCGCCTTCGCTCTCCACGGCGGAGAGAACATCGCCATACCACTTGTCGCTGGCGGTGAAGTTCAGAAAGCCGGGGCCGGCAATTTCCACCTTGGAGAAGTAAGAACCCTCCAGGGAAAGATTGTCTGCCAGCAGCTGGGCCAGATCCCGGGGGCGCATTTTCAGCGCCTTGGCGCCGGCCAGGGCGAAATTAGAGGTGTAGTCGCCGTTGGCTTTGTCTTTGGGAACTTCCACATTGCCGCGGATCGGAGTTTCGGCGGCGGTCAGCTGCCCGTTGGAAACAGCGCTGTTATAGGCCTGCTCTACCAGCCGGGCTACCTGGTCTTTTGCGTTTTGAATCATGTTGATCATATTGTTACCATCCTTTTATGATGTTCTTATCCGTTGTGTTCCGCGGACTGCGGCGTGGCTGCTGGGCGCACTTTGATCTGAAAGCGGCTCTCGCCCGTTAGTTGGTGCTGGATCTCAATGGCATAGCGGATATCCAGTTCGCCGCTCTGCTCGCCCACAGAGGACACGATGTCGCTGGTGACGATATCCATTGTCATGCTGCCGAAGGGGGTGTCGTACATGGAGTAATGCTTTTTGCCGGGTTCAAAAATCATTTGGGAGCGAAACGCGCCGCTGCGGATCAGGGCCACGGAGCGGGGGCGGATCTGAAAGGCGGTGTGGGTGCCCTCCATGCCGGTCAAAGCGCTCTCGTCGTACTCGAGCAGGTAGCCGTAATGGGTGGCGGTCAAGGTGCCTTCCGTAGTAAATTCCATGCTGTCTGGATCCTGGCCGGCGAACTTCTGGTCGCCGCGGATCGAAATGATCACTTGCTGTTCCATAGTCTTCTCCTATGTATTCTGCGCTTATGCGCCGGATCAGTATTTTTCAATGTTGATCTGTTGGACCATGCCCTTCAGATCGCTGCGCAGGAACAGGCCTGCCGTTTGTTCAAAGCCGTCTACCGTGTCGCTGACGAAATAGGATGCATCGCCCGGACCCTGCTCTGCCAAAGCGCCGCGCTGTTCCAGCAGCGTTTTAAGCGACCGGGCCGCTTCCAGGCCGGAATTGATCAGTGTTACTCCGGGGCCCATTATCTTGGCGATTACATCGCTCAGCAGGGGATAGTGGGTGCAGCCCAGCATCAAGGTATCCACCCCTTCATCTTTCATGCACTGCAGGTATTCCCCGGCCACGGTTTCGATCACGGGATCTCCCACAGAGAACCGGCCGTTTTCCACCAGCGGCACAAACAGTGGACAGGCCTTGCCGAAAACTGTCGCATCCGGCTTCTCCCGCGCTGCGGCTTTTTCGTAGGCGCCGGAGTGGATAGAGGCGGCGGTGGCGATGAGGCCGATTTTGTTGTTTCTGGTGCAGCGGGCAGCCGCTATGGCCGTGGGCTCTACCACGCCGATGATGGGCAGGTCGTACTCTTGGCGCAGAGTGGAGAGCGAGGTGGTGCTCACGGTGCCGCAGGCAATGACCACGGCTTTGAGATCGAAGGAACACAGAAAATTCATATCCTGCCGGGCGAATTTCAAAATAGTTTCCGGAGAACGGCCGCCGTAGGGCACGCGGGCGGTATCGCCGAAATAAACGATATCTTCTGCGGGCAAAAGGCGCATCAGTTCCCGCACCGCCGTCAGGCCGCCGAGGCCGGAATCAAACACGCCGATGGGCCGGTTATCCATGGTTCCACACCGTCCTTTCCTTTGATCTTTATTATAATCAGCCATCTATTATACTTGATAATCAGCGCTGCGACAAGGGAAAAGCGGGAATTTCACGATGAAATTTCGTTTTTTATAGTTTTGGGTGCGGTTCCTCTGGTATTCTGGGTGCTGTTTTGCTAAAATATCATGTGATAATGTTTCTGTCAAAGGAGCCTGTTTCATGGAAATCAAAATGAGTGAAAAGCAGTTCAGGCGGCTGCTGGATCTGGTCTTTATCGGCAACTGGGTGCTCAATGCGGCCCGGGGCAGCGACCGGATCCGGGTGTATGACCAAGTGGAAAGCCTGCTGTTTTCCCAGTGCCTGCTGCACGATATGCCGGATCTGGTGGATGTGGTGCGCGGTGTGGCCGTGCCTTCCCGGGCCTTCAACGAAGGGGGGATTCATGAGGCCATCATGGCTTATGAAGATACAGTATTCTATGAGATCCTGGCCGAGGAGCTGGCCCGCCGGGATATGGAAAATGAAGGGTTGGATGCGGAGTCGCCTGCGGGGATGGTGGATCTGAACCGGAGGATTGATGCGTATCTGGACGAATTTGAAGCCCACGGGACAGATCATATTACCGTGGAGGGCATGGAGTAAACGCCGCTGAAGAGGAAGGGGATTTGACCAATGAAGAATTACGATTTTGACACGCTGATAAACCGCCGGGGTGCCGGTGCAGCCAAATGGGAAATGATGTACCGGGAAAAACCGGAGGTGGACGCGGGCATAGTTCCTTTGTCTGTGGCGGATATGGAGTTTCCTGCGGCGCCGGAGATCCGGGCGGCGCTGAAAGCCTATATTGACGGGCAGATCCCGGGGTATGCTTCCGCGCCCAGCGGGTATCTGGAAAGCGTGTGCGCCTTTTTTCAGCGCCGCCATGGGGTGAAGGCTGCGCCGGAAGAATTGATACAGACACCGGGGATCGTATATGCGCTGCCCCGGGCGATCCGCGCGCTCAGCGCTCCGGGGGAGGGCGTTATTATCATGACGCCGG
>CALDMR010000144.1 GCA_937915065.1 uncultured Clostridia bacterium | reverse complement strand
GCCACGTTGAACAGACGATCCAGGAACTCCCACATCTTTTCGCCGCGCAGGGTGACCTTGGCGCCGACAGGCATGCCTTCGCGCACCTTGAAGTTTGCCACGGACTTCTTAGCCTTGGTGATGATTGCCTTCTGGCCGGTGATGGTGGACAGGTCGCTGACCACAGCATCCAGAACCTTGGCATTCTCACGGGCTTCGCCGCAGCCCACGTTCACGACGATCTTGTCGATCTTGGGCACCTGCATCACGCTCTTGTAGTCGAACTTCTTCATCAGAGCGGGGGCGACTTCCTGCTGATATTGAGTCTTCAATCTAGCCATGTGTCAAACCCTCCCTTACAGTGCTGCGCCGCAATGCTTGCAGACGCGGATCTTCTCGCCGTTCTCAATCTTATAAGCAACGCGGGTGCCCTTGCTGCACTTGGGGCAGACAACCTGCACCTTGCTTGCATAGATTGCGGCTTCTCTCTTCACGATACCACCGGTCTCGCCCTGACGGCGGGGCTTGGTGTGGCAGGTCACAATGTTGACGCCTTCCACAACAACCTTGCGGTCTGCGGGAATGACAGCCTGGACCTTGCCCTGCTTACCCTTATCCTTACCGGACAGGACAACAACGGTATCGCCCTTTTTAATCTTCATATTTGCCATCTCAGTGTCCCCCTTAAATTACTTCCGGTGCGAGGGACAGGATCTTCATGTAATCCTTGTCGCGCAGCTCGCGTGCCACCGGCCCAAAGATACGGGTTCCTCTGGGGTTCTTGTCGTCCTTGATCAGAACGGCTGCGTTCTCATCGAAACGGACATAGGTGCCGTCCGCACGGCGCACGCCCTTCACGGAACGCACGATCACGGCCTTGACGACTTCACCCTTCTTCACGGTGCCACCGGGCGTGGACTTGCGGACAGAAGCCACAATCACATCGCCGATGTTGCCGTATCTGCGCTTGGATCCACCCAGAACGCGGATGCACTTGATTTCCTTGGCGCCGGTATTATCGGCAACCTTCAAATAAGATTCCTGCTGAACCATTGTTCCGGCACCTCCTTACTTTGCTTTCTCAATGATCTCGACCAGACGCCATCTCTTGTCCTTGGACAGAGGTCTGGTCTCCATGACCTTTACTTTATCGCCGATATTGCACTGATTCAGTTCGTCATGTGCCTTCAGCTTATAAGTGCGGCCCATGATTTTCTTGTACAGCGGATGCTGCACATGGTCCTCGATCGCAACGACGATGGTCTTATCCATCTTGTTGGAAACGACCTTACCGACGCGGGTCTTGCGGGAGGTAGTTCTTACTTCACTCATTCCTGTTTACCTCCTTTACTGCTTGTCGGGAGCTGCTTTAAGCTCCTGCTCGCGCAACACGGTTTTGACTCTGGCAATATCACGCTTGGTGTCCGCAATCTTCTGCGGATTGTCCAGCTGATTGGTTGCGTGCTGCATACGCAGGTAAAACAGATCTTTCTTCAAGCCAGCGAGCTTTTCGTTCAGCTCAGCTGCGCTCATTGCACGTACTTCACTTGCCTTCATCATTATTCACCAACTTCCTGAGATTCCAGATCCTCGCGCTTGACAATCTTGCTCTTGATGGGCAGCTTGTAGCTGGCCAGGCGCAGGGCTTCACGTGCGGTTTCTTCGGGAACACCGGCGATCTCAAACATGACACGGCCGGGCTTGACGACTGCTACCCAGTACTCGGGAGAACCCTTACCGGAACCCATACGGGTTTCAGCAGGCTTCTGGGTTACGGGCTTGTCGGGGAAAATCTTGATCCAGACCTGACCGCCACGCTTGGTATAACGCGTCATGGCGATACGGGCTGCTTCGATCTGGTTGCTGGTGATCCAGGTGGGCTCCAGTGCGACCAGACCATATTCACCGTAGGTGACCTTGTTGCCTCTGGTGGCCTTGCCGGTCAAACGGCCGCGGTGAACTCTGCGGTATTTCACTCTCTTGGGCAGAAGCATTACTGTGCGCCTCCTTCGGTAGTCTTGTTGGCTGCCGGGCGGGGACCTCTGTTGAAGTTGCCGCCGGTACGGCCGCCGTTGTTGCCATTGCGGTTGAAGCCGCCCTGGCCGCGGTTAAAACCGCCTCTGTTGCCGCCGCGGCGGTCGCCGTCACGACGGGGACGACGCTCACGACGCTCCTGATAGGGCTTAGTGGTGTCCATGGTACGGGGCGTCGTGCGCAGGGTCTGGCTCAGGACTTCGCCCTTGTAGATCCAGATCTTAACGCCGATGCGGCCGAAAGTAGTGGCTGCCTCTGCAAAACCGTAGTCGATGTCAGCACGGATGGTCTGCAGGGGAATGGTGCCGTCATGATAATGCTCAACACCAGCGATCTCGCGGCCACCCAGGCGGCCGGAGCAGCAGCACTTGATTCCCTTAGCGCCTGCGCGCATAGCGCGGCCCATGGCATTCTTCATGGCACGGCGGTGGGAGATACGCTTCTCCAGCTGCTGTGCAATGTTTTCAGCGACCAGCTGTGCATCCATATCGGGGTTGCGAACCTCAACGATGCTCAGCTTAACAGTCTTGCCGATCAGCTTTTCAACGTTGGCGCGGATCTTTTCGACCTCAGCGCCGCCCTTGCCGATCACGATGCCGGGACGGGCGCAGTGCAGATACACAGTCACAACATTGTTGCTGCGCTCGATCTCGATCTTCGGGATACCGGCGGAATACAGGCTCTTCTTCAGATAGTCGCGGATCTTCTTGTCTTCGACCAGCAGATCGCCGACCTTTTCATTGCTTGCATACCAGCGAGAATCCCAGTCTTTGATGACGCCCACGCGAAGACCGTGGGGATTGACTTTCTGTCCCATAAACTTCCTCCTCGCTTATTCTTTCTCGCTCACCACGAGGGTGATGTGAGAAGTTCTCTTATTGATGCGGTAAGCTCTGCCCTTGGAAACCGGACGCATTCTCTTCAGAATGGGGCCGGGGGCGGCATAGACCTTGGAAACATACAGCTTCTCGGGGTCCATGCTGAAGTTGTTCTCTGCGTTTGCGCAGGCGCTCTTCAGCAGCTTTGCCAGGGGCTCGGAGGCAGCCTTGGGGGTTGCCATCAGGATAGCCATGGCGGTCTGTGCATCCTGGCCGCGGATCAGATCGCAGACGATCTGAACCTTGCGGGGAGAGATGCGGATAAATTTAGCTTCAGCTCTTGCGTCCATTCTCTGCATCCTCCTTACTTCGTGCCGGTGCTCTTCGCAACGTGGCCGCGGAACGTGCGGGTGGGTGCGAATTCGCCCAGCTTATGGCCGACCATGTCTTCGGTGACATAGACGGGAACGTGCTTTCTGCCGTCGTGCACGGCAATGGTGTGGCCCACGAAAGAGGGGAAGATGGTGGAGCTGCGGCTCCAGGTCTTCAGAACCTTCTTCTCGCCAGCCTGATTCATTTCTTCGATCCGCTTCATCAGCTCAGGGGCAACGAAGGGACCTTTTTTCACGCTTCTGCTCATATTTCGTTGTCCTCCTTATTACTTGCTATTGCGGCTCTTCACAATGAACTTGTTGGTCTGCTTCTTGCCCTTGCGGGTCTTGTAGCCCAGAGCCGGCTTGCCCCAAGGAGTCACAGGGCCGCTGCGACCGATGGGAGCCTTGCCTTCACCACCGCCGTGGGGGTGGTCGCAGGGGTTCATGACGCTACCGCGAACGGTGGGTCTCCAACCCATGTGACGCTTACGGCCGGCCTTACCGATCTGGATGTTTTCGTGATCCAGATTGCCGACCTGGCCGATGGTGGCCTTGCAGTTCACGCGGATGATGCGCACTTCGCCGGAGGGCATACGAACCTGAGCGTCCTTGCCTTCCTTGGCCATCAGCTGAGCAGAAGTGCCTGCGCTGCGCACCAGCTGTGCACCGTTGCCGGGATACAGCTCGATGTTATGGATCACAGTACCCACAGGGATCTTCTCGATGGGCAGGCAGTTGCCGGGCTTGATATCGGCTTCCGCGGAAGAGATGACCTTGTCGCCGGCCTTCAGGCCGTCGGGAGCCAGGATATATCTCTTTTCGCCATCCTCATACTGAACCAGAGCGATGAATGCGCTGCGGTTGGGGTCATACTCCAGGCGCAGGACAGTGGCTTCCATGTCCAGCTTATCGCGCTTGAAGTCAATGATGCGGTACTTGACCTTGTTGCCGCCGCCGCGATGGCGGACGGTGATTCTGCCGTAGCTGTTACGACCGGCGCTCTTCTTCAGAGTTTCGGTGAGGCTGCGCTCCGGCTTTGCCTGCTTATCGATGCCGTCGAACCCGGAGACCGTCATGTGTCTTCTGGAAGGTGTCGTCGGCTTGTAAGTTTTAATCGACATTTAGCGTTACACTCCTTCTGTTAGATTGGTACGGTCTCTTACACCATGCCCTCGAAGAATTCGATGGCCTTGGAATCCTCGGTCAGCTGCACAATAGCCTTCTTCCAAGCCTTGGTCTGGCCAGGACGGCCAGCGCCCAGGCGCTTGGCCTTGGGGTGCATATTAATGGTGTTGACAGAGGCAACCTTCACGCCGAAGATCTGCTCAACGGCTTTCTTGACCTCCGCCTTGTTGGCGGTGGACAGAACCTCAAAAGTGTACTTCTTGGCTTCCGTAGCAGCCATGGAACGCTCGGTGATGACCGGGCGGACGATCACATCATAGATGTTAGCCATTACGCGAACACCTCCTCAATGGTAGCCAGCGCAGCCTTGTCCAGGATCAGCGTCTTGGCATTCAGAATGTCGTAAACGCTCAGGAGGGTTGCGGTGGTGGTAACAACGCCAGGGATGTTGCGTGCGGACTTCACCACATTGGCAGCGACCTCGGGCATCACAACATAAGCCTTGTTTTCTGCGTTGACAGCGTTCAGGAAAGCAACAAACTCACGAGTCTTGGGAGCTTCCATTGCGATGTTGTCAACCACAATGATCTTGCCCTCGGCAGCCTTAGCAGACAGAACAGACTTCAGAGCCAGTCTCTTGATCTTCTTGTTCACGCTGTAGCTGTAATCGCGGGGCTTGGGAGCGAACACGATGCCGCCGTGCGTCCACTGGGGAGCGCGGGTGGAACCCTGGCGGGCGTGGCCGGTACCCTTCTGTCTCCAGGGCTTCTTGCCGCCGCCGGAAACCTCGGCGCGGGTCAGGGCGCTCTGGGTGCCCTGTCTGCAGTTTGCCAGGTGGTTCTTGACCACTTCGTGAACAACAGACTCGTTCGGCTCGATGCCGAAGATGCCGTCGCTCAGTTCGACAGTGCCGACTTCTGCGCCGGCCATGTTCAATACCTTGATTGTAGACATTATTTCAGCACCCCTCTCTTACTTGTTTCTTGCGGAGGCCTTCTGCGGGTTACGACCGGAAGCCTTCTGCGGGTTGTTGCTGATGGACACATCGGTGTTCTTCACGCGGATGGTCTTAACAGTGGTGTGGACATAAACCACGCCACCCTTGGGGCCGGGGATCGCGCCGCGAACCACGAGCATGTTCAGCTCGGGATCGACCTTGACCACGTCCAGGTTCTGAACGGTGACCTGCTCAACGCCCATGTGGCCTGCGCCGATCTTGCCCTTGAAGATGCGGGAAGGAGTGGAGCACGCGCCCATGGAACCCGCATGACGGTGAACGGGGCCGCCGCCGTGGGACATGGGAGTGCGATGCGCATTCCAGCGCTTGATGACACCTGCGTAACCTTTACCTTTGCTGATGCCGGTCACGTCCACGTGATCGCCTTCCGCGAAGGTGTCGGCCTTGATCACGTCGCCGACGTTCAGTTCCGCATAGTTGTCCAGTTTAAATTCCTTGAGGTGCTTCTTCGGGGCAACGCCTGCCTTCTGAAGATGACCCTGCTCGGGCTTGGACAGCTTCCGCTCGGGAACGTCCTCATAGCCCAGCTGGACTGCCTCATAACCGTCCTTCTCGGCGGTCTTCTTCTGAGCGACGACGCAGGGGCCGGCTTCGATCACGGTAACCGGGATCACCTGGCCGTTGGCGTCGAAGATCTGAGACATACCAACTTTTTTGCCGATGATTGCTTTCATGTATGTTCCTCCTTTAAGGTTATTGGTCGGCGTAGTTGACACGCATTGGGACGCGTCATTGCTCCGTCGACATGACCCGCCCGTTTTGCACATATATAATATGGTAAACAGGCATGGGTACAAGCAATGTTACTTAGAGCTTGATCTCGATGTCCACACCGGCGGGCAGCTCGAGAGCCATCAGAGCCTCAACGGTCTTGGGGGTGGACTTGGTGATGTCGATCAGTCTCTTGTGGGTGCGGCGCTCAAACTGCTCGCGGCTGTCCTTATACTTGTGGACGGCGCGCAGGATGGTGACGACCTCTTTCTTGGTGGGCAGAGGGATGGGGCCGGAAACTGCTGCGCCGGTGCGCTTTGCGGTTTCGACGATCTTCTCTGCACTCTGGTCAATGACCTGATGATCGTAAGCCTTCAGGCGAATACGGATCATGTTCTTTGCGGTATCTGCCATTTTGTTTTTCCTCCTTGAATAACATACGAAGTGATGCGTTTTGGACCGCTCCGTACGGCGAGAAAGTTCTGTACGCTTATCCGTGCGTATCATTCTGCGTCATAAGAAAAACCGGCGCAGTAATCCGGCCGGTTTCCTGTCATGCGCAGCGATCTACGCCATACAGTTTTCTCAGCCGCCCGATTGTCGGACATACTCCGCAGAAGTTACCGGGCCAGGCCCGCAATCTCCTGCTTCATCGCATTGCAACGCTTCCGGGCATACCATTTCCCGTTCACGCGCTCCACTATAATACAATACGACAGCACCAAATGTCAAGCAGTTTTTCGATTTATTTTACAATCTTTTTGAAATTTTTTCGTGAGAATCGCCAATTTTTCCTTTGCCCCGCCTTTTGCAGTCATTCTGCCCAAAATCCCCCTTTTTCATGCCCGCTTTCACCGTCAAAAAAACAGCGCCCTTCGCCCCTGTTAACCGGCGGTTAACGAACTCCCCTCTTTTCTGTCGCCCTCCTCTGTTGCCCCCGAATCGCCGTCCTGCTATAATTGGGACATCACCCGCAAGGAGGGATCCCCATGAAACTCAAGGATGTCATTCGCACCCGCCGCCAGGCTTTGGGCTGGACCCAGGAATGCCTGGCAGGCAAGCTGGGCGTTTCCGCCCCAGCCGTCAATAAATGGGAGCGAGGGCTGAACTACCCCGATATTACCCTGCTGCCCCCGCTGGCCCGGGCATTGGGCGTGGATCTGAACACCCTGCTGTCCTTTCAGGAAGATCCCTCGGAACAGGAAATCGGCCTGTTTCTCGGCGATGTATACGCCGCTGCCCAAACCGACGGCTGCGCCGCCGCCTTTGCCCTGGCGCGGGACAAGCTGCTGCAATTTCCCAACAGCGACCTGCTGGCATACAGTCTGGCCAGTTTGCTGGAAGGGCTGCTGGCCATGGCTCCCGCAGAAAGCAGCGCCGAAAAATCCAGGGAAGAATCCATGGTCAGCGCCCTGTATGAGCGGCTGGCAGACAGTACAGACCCCCGGGTTCGGGAGGCCGCCTGCCACACTTTGGCCGGAAAATGCATCCAGCATGGCGATCTGGAGCGCGCCCAAACGCTGCTGGACCAGCTGTCTGATACCCACGCCGGCAAACGCGCCCTGACCGCCGCCCTGCGGCGAAAAGAAGGGAATATTTCCGAGGCCTGGATCTTGCTGGAACAAGATCTGATGAACCAGGCCACCAATATCCAGAGCACCCTTCTTTCCATGCTCGATATGGCTCTGGCCGAGCAAGACTTGCGCCAGGCCCAGGCCCTTTCAAAAATAGCCGCCGAAGCGGGTCGTGCCCTGGAGCAATCCGATTACGCAGTCCTCTCCGCCCCTCTGCAGCTGGCCACGGCCACGCAAAATGCTCCGGAGGCCCTAAAGCTGCTGGAGCAGCTGCTCCAAAGCCTTACGCTCCCCTGGATTCCAGCCGATACCGTCCTCTACCGCCACATGCCCCCCAAAGAAAATTCTGAAAATGTCCAGTCCACCCTAATCCGCCCCCTGCTGGATGAACTGGAGCAAGACCCGAGCAGCCGATTCCTGGTGGAACACCCCGCCTACCAGTCCCTGGCCGAAAAATACCGCGCCCTGGCCCCCTAAAAATTTTCCGCCCCGGCCGCCTTTCTGCCCTTCGCTGTCAATAAACACCAAAACCCGCAGGTATCCTATCCTGCGGGTTGCTTTTCTCCCCCGTCCAGGAGCCCGGCCCGGCAAACAGGGTCATAAGCATAGAATATTCTCAAAAAAATGAACGATTCGGCCCCTTCGGTTGTATATATAAGTGAAAGGAGGCAGGGAGCATGGTCGATCAATACATAAGACAATACGGAACCCGGCTGTACGGGCTTTGTCTGTCTCTCTGCGCCAACGCTTTCGAGGCGGATGATCTCTATCAGGACACATGGCTCCAAGTGGTCAAAAACATCTCCCGATACGATCCAAGCCGCGAATTTGAACCGTGGCTGACGAAGGTCTGCATCAATACCTACCGGAATACCTTGCGCAGAATTGCCCGCAGCCCCCTGCTGCATTTTCAGACCAGCGAAGAAAAGGATGCGTTTCTGCAATCCGTTCCCGCACCGGAGCGCCCCGACTACAGCCCGCTCTACGAAGCCATCGGCAGATTGCCCGAAAAACTCCGCCTGACGGTAATCCTGTTCTATTTCGAGGATATGGACACCGCAGCCACCGCCCAACTGCTGGGCGTACCTGAAGGCACCGTAAAATCCCGCCTGAACAAAGCAAGAAAACAATTAAAGGAGGTTCTCTGCCGTGAATCAGATTTACAATTTTGAACAGCACACGCCGCCTCCGCTGAGTGAAAGCGCCCTGCGCAAGGAACTGGAGCGGCGCAGGCTGCACCGGCAGGCAGCATTATTCGCCGCCGCCGGTATCCTCATGCAGGCAGCCGTTTTGGCCGTCGGATTTGCCCTGTATTCATTATCACCGGTGCTGGCTCTGGGGTGCTTCCTGTACACGCTGATCTCGGCCACCGGCAGCGGCGTACTGGCCGTTGTTGTTACACAAAAAGGAGGGCTCAAGGTATGAGCATCAGTTTCTTTACCATCATTTTTTTACTCGTCATCGGGCTGGCCGTTCCAATGATAATCGGCGTCTATGTCTACCGGGATGCAAAAAGGCGCAATATGAATGCCGCCCTTTGGACGCTGATCGCAATGCTCGCCCCCTCGCTGATCGGATTTATCATTTATCTTTTAG
>CALDMR010000143.1 GCA_937915065.1 uncultured Clostridia bacterium | reverse complement strand
TCTTGCCGATCTCAACGGACAAATCCTTAATCAGCTCAAAGGTCTCGTCAGAGGTGTGCGCACCACGGATGACCTCGATCAGCTTCATAGCGGTAGCGGGGTTGAAGAAGTGCATACCGATGAACTTGTCCTGACGCTTGGTCGCAGTAGCGATCTCGGTGATGGACAGAGAGGAAGTGTTGGATGCGAAAACAGTCTCAGGCTTGCAGATGGTATCCAGCTCGCCGAACACGCTCTTCTTAACATCCATGTTCTCCAGGATTGCCTCAACGATCAGATCCATATCAGCCAGAGCCTTCAGATCCGTGGTGAAGGTCATATGATCCAGGATCGCAGCCTTAGCTTCCTCGGTCATTTTGCCCTTAGCAACCTTCTTGTCCAGGCCCTTGACCAGCTTTGCCTTTGCTGCATCGAGGATCTCATCGCTGATATCGCGAACGGTAACCTCAAAACCCTTGGTGGCAAAAACCTGTGCAATGTCCAAGCCCATAGTACCTGCACCGATGACACAAACTTTCTTCATGATAAATAGCCTCCTTATAATTTTTATAAAAAATACTGGCTTGTTCGCTTATAACGGATAAGCTATGCTGTCCAGTCTTTTTTTAACACAGTTGTAATAACTTATTCAGATAAGTATAGCTGTCAAGCGCCTTATCCATGAATGCCTTCATAGCGCCTTCCTGATCCTCGGTAGCACAGCAAACGCCGAAAGCCTCTGCCTCATATGCAACACCGGTATACATATCTGTCTGCATACCACGGCGGATGCAGCGCTTGCTCTGGCGAATAGCGACCTGTGCCTTAGACGCAATCGTCTCAGCCAGTTCCATAGCCTTGTCCATCAATTCCTCAGCGGGATACACTTCAGAAACCAGGCCCATAGCCTTAGCCTCTTCGGCCTTGATGGTCTTAGCGGTCAAAATCATCATCATTGCATTGGAAGTACCGCAAATGCGGGGCATTCTCTGCGTACCGCCAAAGCCGGGAGTGATGCCCAGGCCCACCTCAGGCTGGCCAAACTTTGCCTTTTCACTTGCCAGACGGATATCGCATGCCATGGACAACTCGCAGCCGCCGCCCAGAGCAAAGCCATTGATCGCAGCGATCACAGGCTTCGTCATGTTCTCGATCTTCAGGAACACGCTGTTGCCATAGTCGCCGAACTTCTTGCCTTCCACTGCACCAAATGCGCTCATTTCACCGATATCTGCTCCCGCAACAAAAGAACGGCCAGCGCCGGTCAGAACGCAGACATAGATCTCATCGTCTGCCTCGACCTGGTCGATGACCTTCTCAAGTTCCTGAAGCATGGGAGTGTTCAACGCATTCAGAGCCTCCGGACGATTCATGGTGATCACGCCAACGTGACCCTTTTTTTCCAAATCAACTGCCATGTTTCTTCCTCCTCATCATTCAGTGGACTATGGAGATCCGCAGCGACCTCCCGCCCCTATATTTTTCTGTCGCAACGCAACAGAATAGAATGGACACACATTAGCCCCCACCCTACGGGTAAATTATACGACTTTGTGAAATAAATATCAAGAGCTTTATGCATTTTGCAAATCTTTTTTCTGACGCGTTATTGGCATTTTGTCCAATTTATAACACAACATGTTGTACATTTCAACGTATTTCGACATTATGTAAAGTTAGCTTTATCACAGCAATGTAATAGAACTCCCAAAGCAGCAGAAAAACCGGCGGATCTGCTGTACAGATTCACCTCAACGCCCCAGTTTTCTATCAGTTCACTGCCAGCGGTGTGTCATACCGATTCCATTATTCAGCACCACGAAGTTTTCTCAATCATTATTTACAGAACCACCGCAAATGTGATATCATATAACAATTCTGGTATACTGCCGGAAGGATTCAAAAATAATGGTTATGCTCCCCGGAGCATGATATTGAGACGAGGGATTCATTATGCGCATGAGAAAAAAGAAAAACCTGGTGCCCCGTATGGAGCGCTGCAGCGCCGTGCTGATCCGCGATCCCCAGAGCCACCGCGGCCATTGGCGTGAGCTGCTGCATCCCGGCTGCCCGCTGCATGTGGAACTGGGCTGCGGAAAGGGCCGCTTCACCGCCGAAACTGCTCAGGCCCATCCGGATACATTGTTTATTGCCGTGGAGCGGGTGCCAGACGCCATGGTGATCGCCATGGAGCGGGTGTGTGCTTTGGGGTTAGAAAATGTACGCTTCCTCTCCTGCGACGCTGCTCTGCTGCCGGAAATTTTTGCGGAGGGCGAAGTAGACCAAATCTACATCAATTTCTGTGATCCCTGGCCTACAAAGCGCCACGCTAAACGGCGCCTGACCCATACCGGCTTTTTGAAGCTGTACCGCCAGGTACTCAAGGAGGGCGGGCAAATCCATTTCAAAACAGATAATGCGCCTTTGTTTGAATTCTCCCTGGAAGAATTTCCGCAGGCTGGTTTCTCCCTGTCCGAAGTTACCCATAATCTCCACGAAAACGGTCCCTGTGGTGTAATGACCGATTATGAAGCCAAGTTTTATGAACTGGGCACTCCCATCAACCGCTGTGTCGCCACCATAGAAGCATGGAGCGAACCGGCTCCCTCCTCCGCCGCCCCCAAAACCACAGAAACATAAAAACACAAACACAGCATGGGATCCTAACACGGTATCCCATGCTGTGTTTTTTATCAGCCCCCGGTACGCGAAACTTCTTGCACCGCATCCGATCGGAAGATTTCTTTTATACAGCAAATTCCACCCACATCATTGCAAAAAAGCAGGCGCTGCCCATGAGGACAAACACATGGAAAATTTCGTGGCAGCCAAACTGCGGTCTATTTTTCAGAGGCCACTTCAGGGCGTATAATACGCCGCCAACTGTATACATTACGCCGCCCAACAGCATCCATCCGAGGGCAAGAGGCGTAAGCGCCGCGATCAGCGGGCGCAGTGCCAACACTGCCATCCAACCCATCCCCACATAAAACAAGGTCGTCACCAATCGTGGAGCATTCAGCCAACACAGTGTTACAACCACGCCAACCGCAGCCAGCCCCCAAATGACGCCGAACAGGCTCCAGCCCAGCGGGCCGCCCAGCACAGACAGGCAAATCGGCGTATATGTGCCGGCAATCAGCACATAAATCATAGAGTGATCCAGTTTTCTCAACAGCAACCGGCCATGCACAGAGGTATTGACGCAATGATACAGGCAGCTGGCTAGATACAGGGCCACCATAGACGCTGCAAACACCGCCAGGGCAGTAACTGTCAAAGCGTCAATTCCCCGCAAAGAGGCCTGGAGCAACAGCGCTCCACCGCCCAGGGCGCTTAACACAGCGCCGGCACCGTGTGTGAAAGCCGACCAAAAACGCAGGCCGTCATAAGGATTCCGGATTTCCTGCACCTTTTTGATCCCGGAAGCCCCCGTCAGCGCCGCCGGATTTTTTGTCATTGCTCGCGTCATATCCCTCACAGTCCTTTCTTTGTTATTATAATATATCATTTCAAAAACTATGTCAAGATATATTATATAGTATTATATAATTATCAAAACCATATATCGAATATAAAAACACCGCTTTCCCCCAACGGAAAAGCGGTGTTTCAAAAAAGCTCTTAGTGCTGTGCCTTAGCCAGCTCGGTCAGCTGGGTGAATGCAGCCTTGTCGTTGACTGCCATCTCAGCCAGCATCTTGCGGTTAATTTCGATACCGGCTTTCTTCAGGCCGTTCACGAAAGAGGAGTAGTTCATACCGTTCAGCTTGCAAGCAGCGCTGATACGGGTGATCCACAGCTTGCGGAAGTCGCGCTTCTTCAGACGACGGCCGGTATATGCGTAAGTCAGGGACTTAAACACAGCCTGCTGTGCCATCTTGAAGTGCTTGGACTTGGCACCCCAGTAACCCTTTGCGAGCTTCAGCGTTTTATTTCTTCTTTTGCGCGTCATCATTGCGCCCTTTACTCTTGCCATTTCTTATTGCCTCCTATATTTCAGCTTTATCGCGGTGTGTATTCCTTATTTGTAGGGGATCATCTTGCGAACAGTTGCAGCCATGGTCTTATCCACATAGCCGCCAGCGCGCAGACGACGAGTACGCTTGGTGTCCTTCTTGGTCAGAATGTGGCTTTTGTTTGCCTTAGCGCACTTCACCTTACCGGTCTTGGTCAGGCTGAATCTCTTTTTGGAAGCGCTGTGAGTCTTCATCTTAGGCATAATTGGTTTCTCCTTCCGTTATTCGCAGCTATCGCTGCCGTTGAATTACTTTTTCTGATTGCCGGACTTCGGTGCAATGAACATAGCCATGTGGCGGCCCTCCAGCTTGGGCTGCTTATCCACTGTGGCAACGTCGGCACACTGCTCCGCAAAACGCTTCAGCAGCTCCAGGCCGATCTCGGTGTGCGCCATTTCGCGGCCGCGGAAGCGGACGGCGACCTTAACGCGGTTGCCCTCGGCAATGAACTTCTGCGCATTTTTCAGTTTCACATTGAAGTCTCCCACGTCGATACTGGGGGACATGCGGATTTCCTTGATCTCGACCACATGCTGGTTTTTGCGGGCTTCCTTTTCCTTTTTCGCCTGCTCAAAACGGAACTTTCCGTAATCCAGCAGTTTGCAGACGGGCGGCACTGCCGTCGGAGAGATCTTAACCAGGTCGAGTCCCTGCTCTTCCGCGATCTTCAGAGCCTCGTCCGCAGACATGATGCCGAGCTGCTCGCCCCCTGCGCCGATCAAGCGCACTTCCTTGTCGCGGATCTCTTCATTGATCTGATGAGCCACGTTGCTAATACCGAAGCACCTCCTAAATAAACATAGATAAAATAAAACGCGGATACCTGCCGGCACCCGCAAACAAACGCAATACGCCCAAAGCGCATCTGTTTTCCTGTTGACCTCTTCACATGCTGCTGGAGGTGAGAGCGGATGCCACCGTTCTTCTTTGTTTTACCTCTGGTATTATATCCTATCTCCACCCCATTGTCAACGATTTTTTATAGATTTTCTCCACTTATTTTTTATCCCTTGCTTTCTGCAAATGCCCAGGCCTCTTGCATCCAGTCCAGCAATTCGCCATCGATCTGCGCCGGCTCCTTTACCGGAATATGATGGGTCCACCGCCCCGGATACGCCTCCGCCACTGCCGCGATCCGCAAACTTTCCAACCGCTGCGGCAGTCCGAGCGACACCAGGATCCCTTGCTCTTTTCTGCGC
Organism: uncultured Clostridia bacterium; assembly: GCA_937915065.1. Classification (GTDB taxonomy): domain Bacteria; phylum Bacillota; class Clostridia; order Oscillospirales; family Oscillospiraceae; genus Pseudoscillospira. The sequence continues at coordinate 697 of CALDMR010000143.1, read as the reverse complement.
CGCGGCAGGGATACCATGGCAAACAAATGGCGGCCATAAAAACTGACTTGCGTTTTCTGTACCCGTACCGCAGCTTCCGGAAAGCGCTCTTCCATCCGTCTCAGCAGGCATTGATATAGCGCCAGCGCCTCCGGTTTTCCTTCAAAGAAAAAGAGAATATCACTCTCATAATGCTCCGCGCGTTTCATGCTCCCCCCCATGCTCCCTTGGAAGCCAATTCCCCCTTGGCTGCCATCGATCTGATTTGAATCATATCATAAACGCCCCCGTTTTTCAACAACACGCGCAGGATAAACACAGCTACTATTACAGTTTCTATTTTGGCCGGCCTCCCTGAAATCGAGTGTGTTTCAGAACATCTCAAAAACAAGTATTTATTTGTATTACTATTTGTTTCTCAATATAAAAGCGGCTTGCAATCTATGCAAAACACGCAGCATACGATATAATAATCTAAAAAAGCATCCATCTGCACAAGGAAAAGGAGTGGCCACCATGAAATTGCCATGGCAAACCCGCAAACGCGAGCCCCTTGCCAATCTCCCGATGAAACTGAATACCAATGCTTTTTCCTGGTGCCGGGACGCCCGTTTGCTGCTTGTTGATGGAAATAGCACCCTAAAGTGGGAGCCCCGCGGTAAAAACGAAGACTGGAGCCAGCAATACGCACTGACACTGCGCGGAACTCCCCTGATTC
>CALDMR010000142.1 GCA_937915065.1 uncultured Clostridia bacterium | reverse complement strand
CTCTGGATTTCTTCGATGGAGGACGCGGCGATCCGGGACGCCTGTGACGGGCAGCAAGCCGTGTGTGTATCCCTGGTGCGGGAGGAAAAGACGGAGAAGCCGCCCAAGCTGTACGACCTGACCACCTTGCAGCGGGAGGCAAACCGGGTGTTCGGCTACACGGCCAAGCAAACCCTGGACTACACCCAGTCGCTCTATGAAAAGAAGCTGCTGACCTCTCCCAAACTCACGGCGAATTGGGAGCAGCGGTTAAACGAGGTGGCGAAGGGCCAGGCGTCGCCGGAGGACTTCATGAACGGAATCGAGGCGATGGCGGCGGAGCTGGTACGGAAAGGCAAAGGTCAAAGGGCTGCGCTCCCCGCGCACCGGGAAAACCTATGACGGGACAATCGTTCCGGCCGACACCGGAGAAAAGTATGTAAATTACCGCATTGAGAAATAAGTATCATGTCGTTCTTCCTTCACGGCTCTATCCAAGCGTAACGGATTGCTGTATAATAAGGCTAACATCTTTTAGGAGGTGAATCGCCGTGAGGGATATGATCGCATACTGTGGGCTGGACTGTGAGAAGTGCGACGCTTATCTTGCAACGATCAACGACGATCAGGCATTGCGCGAGAAAACTGCAAAACTATGGGCCGAGTTAAATCATGCGCCCATCCTACCGGAGCATATCAACTGTCAAGGCTGCCGCGTGAATGGGGTTAAAACGGTGTATTGCGAAAGCCTTTGCGGTATTCGTCAATGCGCCCTGCAAAAAGGCGTGACGACCTGCGGCGACTGTCCTGAATTGGATAGTTGCCAGACGGTCAGCGCGATTCTTTCCAACAACCCCGCTGCGCTGGAGAACCTGAAGGGATAGACTACATACCACAACAAAATAGCAGCCGCCGGTGGCGGCACCAAGCAGGAAACCTTTCGGTTTCTTGCTTTTCTTTTACCCATTTTCAGAGCGGAGCTGCACGGCCAGCAAGAGGCGCCGGAGAAGCTGACCGTCCTGGTGGTGGATCCCATGAAGGAGCCCTATGTGAAGGAGATCGCCCCCGGCCTCCATGTGCTGCAAGCGGAGGTGGGCGGCGATATTGCCGCCTCCTATCCCTTTGACGATCCGGTGGGGCTGGTGCTGAACGACAAAGGCAAGCTCATTGGCCTGGACCTGAACCGTTCCCTTCGGGACGAGCACGGGGAGATTTACGACATTGTGGCAGACACCTTCCTGGTGGTGGGCCTGGGGCCGGAGAGCTTCGCATCCCTGCCCCCGGACATGATCCAGAAGTACACCGAGCAATTCAAGCGGCCGGAGCTGTTTGCCAGTATCAACGGACAGATCGTATCCGTTCCCGTGGAGCCGGAAAACCCGCTGCGCACGGCGGAAATGA
>CALDMR010000141.1 GCA_937915065.1 uncultured Clostridia bacterium | reverse complement strand
CGCAACTGCCATCACTGCTATGATGTGTGGGAGCACATCGCCCATGCAGTGGGCTTTGCAGCGCCGGAAGGGGAGCTCCGCATGGTAATGCTGCTGCATGACCTGGGCAAGCCTGCCTGCATGACAGTGGATGAAGAGGGCGTGGGTCACTTTAAGGGCCATGCGGAAGAAAGTTATAGACTGGGTGCGGCAATTTTGGGGCGGCTGCGTTTCAGCAGGGACAGCACAGAGCGGATCCTCTCTTTGGTGAAGCGGCATGATGCGCCCATTGAGCCGACGGAACGGGCTATACGCCGTGTGCTGCATAAAATGACGCCGGAGGGGGCCTGGGATCTGCTGCGGGTGAAGCGGGCGGACAATCTGGCCCAGGCGCCGGCCTATTTGGGGCGGCAGCAGGAGATCGATGGCCTGGAAAGGCTGCTGCAGTCTGTTTTGGATCGGAACAGCTGCTTTTCGCTGAAGCAGTTGGCCGTAAACGGAAATGATTTGAAGGAGCGGGGATATCGGGGGCCGGAAATTGGCAGGGCACTGCGCTGGCTGTTGAACGCTGTGATTGACGGGAGACTTCCCAATGAAAAAAACGCCCTTCTGGAGGCGCTGGAACAGGCTGAAATAAAAGCTGAATAAAAAAGAAACAGCACCCCCGGCCATTGGCCGGGGGTGCTGTTGTTTAGTCTACCAAAGCCGGAAGCTCCAGCAAATCATGGATCACATAATCGATGTGCAGGGTGCTGGGGGCCTTCAAATGGTTGGGGTTATACCAACACACGGGGATTCCTGCGTTGATGCCGCCCTGCATATCGCTGGTCAGGGAATCGCCGATCAGCAGGCAGTTTTCCTTGGTGATGCCGGGAATATGGGAAAAGACATGGTCAAAGTAGTATTTGCTGGGCTTTTCATACCCGATGCTCTCTGAAATAAAATTTCCCTTGATGTAGGGCGCTAACAGGGACTGGCGGATCCGGTTAACATGTACGGCCTCTACGGCGTTGGTCAGAATGTAGATCTGATGTGTTTGGGACAGGGTTTTGCAGACTTCTTCGGCGTGGGGGGTGAGAAAGCTGCTGTTGCCGAGGAAAGTGATAAAATCTTCGTTGACGGCGGCGGGATCGTCGCTGCGGTGCAGAGCATTCAGAAACAGGCGGAAGCGCTCTATCTTCAAGAAATCTTTGGTAATAAGACCGCGCTCCAGCTCGCGCCAGAGAGGCTGGTTGAAACTTTCGTAAAGATCTCTGCTTTCCTGAGTGCACGGGAATTGGTATTTTGCGCACAGCATGGTGAAAGCGCGGGCGCCGTTGCGCTCGAAATCCAGCAGGGTATCGTCTGCATCAAACAATAGATAAGGGTATTTGGCCATAAAGCTACCTCTCTTTGCGGAATGATATTTATATTAGTATAGCATATTGTGAAGTTTGGCGCAATCACAAACGATGGCGGTGGAGAATAGGATATGGACGGAGGGAGATTATGGAACGGACATTTTTGGTGGCGGGCGGCGATGCCCGTCAAAGGGCGATTGTGCAGATGCTGAAAGAACGCGGCGCGGCGGTTCATAGCTTTGGGCTTGACCGGGGAGACCGGCTTACGCCGGAAATGGTGGCACGCCTGGGAGCGGCGGAAGTGGTTCTTCTGCCGCTGCCTGCGGTGGACGGCAGCGGTTTTTTGAACGCGCCGACCATGGAGAAAAAACTGCCGGCGGCAATGCTGTGGCCCCTGCTGCAGCCTGGGCAAAAAATCTTTGGCGGCATGCTGCCGGAGACTGTGCTGCGGGCTGCTGCGGAATACCACCTGTCCCTGACAGATTACTATCAGCGGGAAGAGTTTGTGCTGCGCAATGCCTATATCACGGCTGAGAGTGCGCTGCAGCTGACAATGGAACGCCTGCGGCAGACAGTGCGTGGGACGGACTGCTTGATTTTGGGATATGGCCGTATTGGCCGTTTCCTTGCCGGAATACTTCTGGCGCTGGGGGCGAAAGTGCGTGTCGCAGACCGCAGGGGGGAGGAACTGGTACGGGCTGAATTGGAGGGCTGTGAAACCTGCGCGTTGGAAGGGCTGGCGGAGATTTTGCCGGAGAGCCGGGTGGTTTATAATACCATTCCGCATCTGATTCTGGATCGGGCGTTGCTGCAGATGCTGCCCAAACGGTGCTTGTGCGTTGATTTGGCATCTAACCCCGGCGGCGTCGATTTCGGTGCGGCCGAGGAATTGGGAGTGGAAACGGTATGGGCCTTGGGCTTGCCGGGGAAAGCGGCGCCGGACGCTGCCGGCGGCGCGATCTTGGATACGGTGCTCCGAATACTTTCAGAACAGGAGGTGTCTGATTGAAAAAAGAACGGGTGGGATTCGCTTTTTGCGGATCTTTTTGTACACATCGGAAGGTGCTGGAAGCATATTTTCAGTTGACGCAGATCTATGAAACGGTGGTTCCGATTCTTTCTGAAACTGCGGCGGCGACAGATACGCGCTTTGGCGCTGCTGCGGATTTAACGCGGGAGATTGAGACGGCGGCCGGCCGGGAGGCGATCCGGTGCCTGCGTGATGCAGAACCCATTGGGCCGAAGAAACTGCTGGATCTGCTGATCGTTGCACCCTGCACGGGAAATACCCTTTCCAAACTGGCCAACGGCGTTACAGATTCTACGGTAACGCTGGCGGTGAAAGCGCATTTGCGGAACAACCGTCCTGTGCTGCTGGCGATCGCCAGCAATGATGGGTTGGCGGGCAATGCGGAAAACATAGGGAAACTGTTGGTGCGTAAGAATTATTATTTTGTTCCCTTTGGACAGGATGATCCTGGAGAAAAACCGTGCTCGCTGGTGGCGGATATGACGCAGATCCCTTCAGCGGCGGCGGAAGCGCTGCGCGGAAATCAGCTTCAACCGATGCTGCTGCGCGGATAAATCAAGAAAAAGCAGCCCGATCTGATACGGACCGGGCTGCTTTGGGCGTTTTTGCGTTATTTCTTGTTTTGTGTTGTTTCCGTAGATTTGGAGCAGCAGCTGCATTCGTGATTAGAACGTTCACGCGGCGTTGCCTGGCAGCGGCCTACCTTGTTTTTGGGGCAGTCGGAGCAGTCCAGGCGCCCGCAAGCTCTGTGCAGATTCATAGCGCATCCTCCTTTCCGACAATATGTTCCAGATCATAGGGTGTGGTCTGATAAACGTAATAATTGAGCCAGTTGGTATACAGCAGCTGGGCAGCGCTGCGCCAGCGGACGATGGGGGTCTGGGATGGGTTGTTGTTGGGAAAGTAGTTTTCTGGAACATGGATTTCTTTTCCGGCATCTACGTCGCGGAAATATTCTTTGGCCAGGGTATCGGGGTCGTATTCCGGGTGTCCCATCACAAAAAACTGGCGTCCGTCTTCGCTTTTGACGGCGAATACGCCGGCCGTGGGAGAGGTTGCCATCAATTCGAGGGAGGGGATGCGCAGGATCTCTTCCTGAGGGATTTCGGTCCAGCGGGAATGAGGTGCGTAAAATATGTCGTCAAATCCGCGGAAAAACGGGGATTTGCGCTTGATCACCGTATGTTCAAAAACCCCGAATAGTTTTTGGGGCAGCTGTTGTTTTTGCAGCCCGTAATGATAATACAAGCCGGCTTGAGCGCCCCAGCAAATGTGCAGGGTGCAGTGGACGTTTCGCTTGGTCCATTCCATAATGCGGCACAATTCGTCCCAGTAATCCACATCTTCAAAATCAAGGTTTTCGACCGGCGCGCCGGTGATGATCATGCCGTCGTAACGGCTGCCTTTGATTTCGTCAAAAGTGCGGTAAAACGACTCAAGGTGTTCTTCATTTACATGTTTGGATTCGTGGCTGACGACTTGTAGCAATTCCACATTGATTTGCAGGGGGGTATTGGACAGTTGGCGCAGCAGCTGGGTTTCGGTTGTGATCTTAGTGGGCATCAGATTTAAAATGACCAGCTTCAGGGGGCGGATGTCCTGGTGTACTGCGCGGTATTCGGTCATTACAAAAATGTTTTCGCTTTCCAGCGTGGCGGTGGCCGGCAGGGAATCTGGGATACGAATAGGCATGTTTTCACTTCTCCTTGCGACTGCCTTTGATATTATAATGTATCCTACCATACTTTTGCAGGAGCTTCAAGTATACTATATTATTAAATAGATCGCTGTTACTATGCCGCCTGAAAAAGAAACGAAAAAATCGAAAATAAGTATTGACAAAAAAGAAAAGATTTGGTATCATAGCAACACTTTCAGCTTTTGCAGCTGATTTCCACAAAAGTCTTGTTTGAAAAGATTTGAAAAAACTTGAAAAAAGTTCTTGACAAAGCTTTGAAGATGTGGT
>CALDMR010000140.1 GCA_937915065.1 uncultured Clostridia bacterium | reverse complement strand
TGCATTGCCGTCAGCGGCTTCTGCGAGGCCGACGAGAGTTTCCTGACCGGCGAAAGCGACGCCATCTCCAAAAACCTCAACGACACACTGCTGGCCGGCAGCTTTATCGTCAGCGGCAGCGTCCGCGCCCGGGCCGAGCGCGTCAGCGGCGATAACTACATTTCCAAGATCTCCGCCTCGGCCAAAACAGTGAAAAAGCAGGTCAACTCCGAGATCATGCGCACCATGCAGGCCATTGTGGCCGTGATCTCCATTGCGCTGATTCCCATTTCCATCATCCTCTTCCGCAATCAGCTGGCGCTGCCGGACGCCACGATGCAGAGCGCCGTGCTCAACACCACCGCCGCCCTGATCGCCATGGTGCCCGAAGGCCTGATGCTGCTGACCTCCACCATCCTGGCCGCCTCCGTGGTACGCCTGTCCCGTCAGCATGTGATGGTGCAGGAGCTATACTGCATTGAAACCCTGGCCCGGGTAGATGTGCTTTGCCTGGACAAGACCGGCACCATCACCGAGGGCACCATGGACTGCACCGACGCCATCCTGCTGGATGAGACCTTTGAAGCAAATGTGCCGAAGGCCCTGGGCTCCCTGGTGGCCGCCCTGGAAGACCGCAATGCCACCTTTACCGCCATTGCCGCCAAATTCAGCGATCCCGCTCCCTGGCGTGCCGAAAAAACGGCCCCCTTCTCCAGCCGCACCAAATGGTCCGGCGCCACCTTCGCCGGCCAGGGCACCTATATCCTCGGCGCCGCCGAGTTTGTGATGCCCGCCCGGGATCTGAAGCTGCAGGAGGCCCTGTTTGAATACAGCCAGGATAACCGCGTGCTCCTGCTGGCCCACAGCGACGAACCCCTCCCCGCTGAGGGGCTTCCCGCCCGCCTGCATCCCATTGCCCTGATTTTGCTGCAGGATAATATCCGCAAGGCCGCCCCCGCCACGCTGCGCTATTTCAAAGAGCAGGGCGTGATCTGCAAAGTTATCTCCGGCGACAGCGTGGACACCGTTTCCGGCATCGCCCGCCGCGCCGGCGTGGACAACTGGGATAAATGCATCGACATGTCCAGAGTTTCAAAAAAAGAGATCCCCGAAGTGGCGGAGCAGTATACCGTATTCGGCCGCGTGACGCCTGAGCAGAAAAAGCTGCTGGTCAAAGCCCTGCAGAAAAAGGGCCACACCGTGGCCATGACCGGCGACGGCGTCAACGATGTAATGGCCCTGAAGGAAGCCGACTGCGGTATTGCCATCGCCGGCGGCGCCGACGCCGCCCGCAATGTAGCCCAGCTAGTGCTGCTGAAATCCAACTTTGAAGCCCTGCCCAAAGTAGTGGCCGAAGGCCGCCGGTCCATCAACAATATTCAGCGCTCAGCCTCCCTGTTCCTGGTCAAAACAGTCTATGCCTCGCTGCTGTCCATCGCCTTTTTGTTTATCACAGCCCCCTACCCCTTCCAGCCGATCCACCTGACACTGATCGGCTTCACCACCACCGGCGTGCCCTCCATCATTCTGGGTCTCCAGCCCAACCACGAGCGGGTGCAGGGGCACTTCCTGAAAAACGTGCTGACCACCGCCGCCCCCTGCGGCATCACCATCGCCCTGGCCGTGCTGCTGGCCGTGGTGTGCGGCCAAGCCTTCAGCCTGGCCCAGGCCCAGGTTGAAGCCATGTGCGTGCTGCTCACCGGCGGCGCCATCCTGATTCTGCTGTTTTATGTCTGCCACCCCTGGACTCCCGTGCGGATCGCCCTTTTCGGCAGCATGACCTTTTTGTTCTTCCTGGGTTATTTTGGCTTCAACGACTTCTTCTCCATCGTCCGCTTCGCTCCCTCCAGCATTCTCCTGCTGGTGCTGATCGGCGTGGGCAGCTGGGAAGTTTTCCGCATCCTGTGGCAGTTGTTCCATGGCCAGCGGATCTCCCTAGTGCCCCGGCCCGCGGCAGACTACGAACATCCCGCTTCGCCCCAGCGCCACGGAAAGCGGGAGCGCCGCCGCTGATCGATCCGCCTGTTGCCCAAATGCCCAAAAAACGCACGCCATCTTTGTGTAAATAGCTTGAAACCCTTGCAATCACTGCGTTTTTCCGCGAAAAAAATTTAGGAAAATGCCGAAAAACGGTGGAAATACCCAGATTCTATGCTATAATGCAGATAGCTTATCTCGAAACAAACGAAATAAAGGAGATATCATCTATGAACAAGACTGAATTGATCGACGCCATCGCCGCACAGACCGGCTTGAGCAAAAAGGACGCAGAATCCGCCCTGAACGCCTACACCGCCATTGTTACCAAGGCTCTGAAAGAGGACGACAAGGTCACTCTAGTCGGCTTCGGCACATTTGAAGTCCGCCAGCGCGCCGCCCGCACCGGCAAAAACCCCCAGACCGGCGAAGCCATCAAAATCAACGCCGCCAAGATCCCCGCTTTCAAGCCCAGCAAGGGCCTGAAGGACACCATCAACGGCGTCAAAAAGTAAATCTCCCCCATTTCGCAAAATCAAAAAAGGGTCTGCCCGCGGGCAGACCCTTTTATTATGCCGTTTTTCAAAGGAGCCGGGGCGCGCAGCTCTGTATGCTCATGCCTCCCGGAACAGGAACCCCTGCTTTTCTTCGCCTTCCACAATGCGGACGGTGCCGACAGCAGCCTCCAGCTTCATACCGATGTGGGCCTCCGTACGCAGCTCCAACTGGCCGGTCACCCGCACGCCATTGGCAAACTCCACGATCCCGAAATCCAGATAGGGCTTCTTGATCCCCGCCGGCAGGTTATGCACCCGGGTATAGGTCAGCAGGGTGACCTCCCCTTCCAGCGGCGTCTCCGCAAAGGCCCGGCCGCCGCAGCCGTCGCAGACAAGGCGCTTGGGATGGGTCAGCTTTCCGCATTGTTCACAGCGATAGGCACACATTTTCATTGTCCTCTACCTCCCCTCAATCCCGCGTGAGCACGGTGGCCACCACATTGTTGCCAAAGCCGCCGAAATTGACGCACAGGCCGGCCCGGGCATCCGGCACCTGCCGTCCTTCCGCCTCGCCGCGCAGCTGGCGCACCACCTCAATGATCTGGGACACTCCTGTGGCGCCCAGGGGATGCCCTTTGGCCTTCAAGCCGCCGGATGTGTTGATGGGGATTTTGCCGCCCAGGGCCGTATCCCCCCGGCGCACGGCCAAATGCCCTTCACCCCGGGGGAAAAAGCCCACTTCCTCGCTTTCCACGATCTCCAAAATCTGAAAAGCGTCGTGCAGTTCCGCCACATCCATATCCTGCGGCGTGAGCCCCGCCATTTCATAGGCCCGCCGGGCCGCCAGGCGCACCGCCAGCAGATCCGTGGGCACCGCCCGGTTGGCCACCACATGGGTGTCCGTCGCCTGCCCGATTCCCGCTATGCGCACAGGTTTTTTCGCAAACCGCTCCGCCTTGTCCATGGCGCACAGCAGCACCGCCGCCGCACCGTCGGACATGGGGCAGATATCATAGCGCCGCAGAGGATCGGCCACCAGCGGGTTTTTCTGATCCCGCAGAGCGCCCTGGGTCAATTCCTCCAGCGTCACCGGCTTGTGCAGCTGGGCGCAGGGATTGTGCATGGCGTTGGCATGGTTTTTCACAGCCACCCGGGCCAGATCCTCCATCTCGACCCCGTACCGGTTCATGATCAGCCGGGTAAACATGGCGGCAAAGGAAGTCAGCGTCAGGCCGTAGGCATATTCTGCCTCGGGGTGCAGCATGGTCGCCACAAAATCCGTGGCTGCCGCCCCGCCCTTACCGTTCATCTTTTCTCCGCCGATGACCAGCACACAGTCGCACATGCCGCTGGCAATGGCCATATAGCCCAGTTTCACCGCGCTGGCACCGCTGGCCGGGCCGTTTTCCACGCACTCGGCCATGGCCGGGCGCAAATGCAGCGAATCCACCAGGGCGCTGGCACTGCCGCTGACACGGTTGACCATACCGCCCCCCATGGACGCCACAAATACCTGATCGATCCCCGCCTCCGGGCCGGGGGGCGTTCCGGCGTCATCCAGACACAGCAGCGCCGCCTCGCCCAGCAGGGAAAGAAAGTCCTGATCCGTTTTCCCGAATTTCGTATGGCCGATGCCGACAATTCCTACTTCACGCATACCGTTTCCTCCTTATGCGCCGCCCAGCGCCCGCACCGTGGCCTCCAGCGATTCCATATCCTCCACATGCAGCAGCCGGACTTCCGGTGCGATCTCCCGGACAAATTTGGAATACATGGTGTTGGGCCCCAGTTCCACAAAGGTGTCCACGCCGTCGCGCAGCATATTGCGGATGATCTGCTCGCACTGCACGGCCACGCACAGCTGCCGCACCATTTTTTCCCGGATCTGCCCCACGTCCTGTTCCTTTTCGCCGTCGGCATTCATATAAAACGCCACCTGCGGCGGCGACAGCTTCACAGCGTCGAAAGCGCCGCCCAGTGCCTTTTGAGCCGGTTCCATCAGCTTGCAGTGGGACGGGATACTCACCGGGATCACCGTATTTTTCATGCCGGCCTCCCGCAGCCGCTCCTGAAAGTCCTTAACCGCTCCGATCTCTCCGGCAAAAATCAGCTTTGTGGGCGAGTTGCGGTTGGATACGGCCAAATATCCTTCCACCTCCCGGCTGATGGCAGCAGCACGCTCAGCATCGCCCAAAACGGCCACCATGGCCCCCTGGCCCACGGGCACCGCCTCCTGCATGGCCTTGGCCCGGATCTTAATGATACCCAGCGCATCTTCAAAGGAAAACACACCGGCAGCCGCCAAAGCGCCGTATTCTCCCAGGGAAAAACCTGCTATGGCGTCGGGCCGGATCCCGGCCTCCGTCAGCGCCGCATAGGCTGCGTACTCTACCGTCAAAATGCAGGGCTGGGTATTCTCCGTCAGATTCAGCGTTTCCTGGGGGCCTTCAAAGCAAATGCCGGAAATCTCCCGGCCCATCACTTCATCCGCCCGATCAAACAGCGCCCGGCAAGTTTCCGATCCTTCATACAGGCTTTTGCCCATTCCCACATATTGAGAAGACTGGCCCGTAAAGATAAAAGCAATTTTCCCCATTTTGTTTTCTCCTCCAAAGCTGCGCCGCATGGGCTGCGGGCAGATAGTTTTATATTTATTGTATCATAGAGTTCCCCGCGCGTCCATTGTACACAACCGCCGATTTTTCCGCCGTTTTTCCGGCCTTTTCCCCCTGCCGCCGGCGCCGGCACACAAGGAATTACAAATGCCATAACTTCTGTCTTGTCAGATGTATAATCATATGATATACTATACCGGAATTTTGCAGAAAGTACACACAGCCCGTCTGATGCTGCAAAACACAGGCCGATCCTGCACCCAGGATCACAGATAAGAAAAACCGACCATGAGGGGAGATCCGCTATGGAGATCAAAGAAAAAATCAAAGCATTAAAGGAAGAACAGGACGCCGTGATCCTGGCCCACTATTATGTCAGCGACGAAGTGCAGGCCCTGGCAGATTATATCGGCGATTCCTTTTATTTGAGTAAGCTGGCCGTGAACCTGGATGCCCAGACGCTGGTGGTCTGCGGCGTGTCCTTTATGGGCGAGAGCGCCAAGATCCTCAACCCCGGCAAGCGCGTTCTGCTGCCCGACAGCAAGGCCGACTGCGCCATGGCCCATATGATCACGCCGGAAAAAGTGGCCCAGCTGCGCGCCGCCCATCCCGGCGCCGCCGTGGTGTGCTACATCAATTCCACCGCCGAGCTGAAAACCTACTCCGACGTCTGCGTCACCTCTGCCAACGCCCTGCAGATCGTTGCCGCCCTGCCCAACGAGGAAATCATTTTCATTCCCGATGAAAATCTGGGCCGCTACATTGCCGGCCAGCTGCCCGAAAAGAAATTCATTTTCAACGACGGCCGCTGCCCCATCCACGCCAGGATCACCCCCGAGGACATCGAGGCCGCCAAAGCCGCCCACCCCGGCGCGCCGGTGCTGGCCCATCCGGAATGCATCCCGGCCGTGCTGGAAAAAGCGGACTACATCGGCAGCACCTCCGGCATCCTGAACTATGCCACAACCCATGACGCCCAGCAGTACATCATCGTTACCGAGTGCGGCATCGGCTACCAGCTGCGCCAGCAAAATCCCGGCAAGGAGTTCTTCTTTGTCGATCCCGTGCCCTGCTGCGAAGATATGAAGTTCATCACACTCGAAAAAATCGCCCATGTGCTGGAGACCGGCGAAGGGGAAGTAACCCTGGAAGAAGCCCGGCGGCGCATGGCCAACGCTCCCCTGGAGAAAATGCTGGAGCTGGCAAAATAACAAAGAAAAGAGCTTTTACATATGGAAAAACAGGATATTGTGATCGTCGGCAGCGGCTGCGCCGGCCTGTTCGCCGCGCTGCAGTTCCCCGCCAGCCAAAAAATCACCATGATCACCAAGGAGATCATCGAACACAGCGATTCCTTTCTGGCCCAGGGCGGCATCTGCGTGCTGAAAACCCCGGAAGACTATCAGAGTTTTTTTGATGACACACTGAAAGCCGGCCACTACGAAAACCGCAAGGAATCCGTGGATATCATGATCCGCTCTTCCCGAGAAACCATCCACGAACTCATCGGCTACGGCGTAGACTTCGCCCGGGACAGCGACGGCACCCTGCTCTACACCCGGGAAGGCGCCCACAGCAAGCCCCGCATCCTTTACCACGAGGATGAAACGGGCAAGGAGATCACCTCCCGCCTGCTGGCACAGGTGCGAAAAACCCGCCCCAATGTGCAGATCGTAGAAAACACCGCCATGGTGGATCTGCTGGTGCGGGAAAACCGCTGCTTCGGCGTGGTGATCCGCCAGGCCGACGGCACATACGACGCCATCCCCGCCGACTACACCATGCTGGCCTGCGGCGGCATCGGCGGGCTGTACGCCCACTCCACCAACTACCCCCAGCTCACCGGCGACGGCCTCTCCGTATGTATGGAGCACGGCGTGGCCCTGGAAAACATCAACTATGTCCAGATCCACCCCACCACTCTGTACACTAAAAAGCCCGGCCGCAGCTTTTTGATCTCCGAATCCGTCCGGGGCGAGGGCGCCCTGCTGTACAACGCCAAAATGGAGCGCTTTGCCAACGAACTGATGCCCCGCGATCTGCTGACGGCGGCCATCCGCAAGCAGATGGCCGAAGACGGCGCCGACTTTGTATGGGAAGATCTGCGCCCCATCGGCGAAGAGGAAATCAAATCCCACTTCCCCAACATCTATTCCCGCTGCCTGGAAGAGGGATATGATGTGACCAAGGAATGCATTCCCGTAACGCCGGCCCAGCACTATTTTATGGGCGGCATTCATGTGGACGAAGAAAGCAAAACCACCATGGAGCACCTGTACGCCATCGGCGAAACCGCCTGCAATGGCGTGCACGGCAAAAACCGCCTGGCCAGCAACTCCCTGCTGGAGTCTCTGGTGTTTGCCAAGCGGGCCGCCCGGCATATTCTGGAGCATTACGAGCCCCTCAGCGAACCCGTCCCCACCGTGGATTACAGCGCCTATGAGCCCGCCGAAGCACTGGCGCAAAAACGCAAGGAGCGCATCCTTGCCGAAATTGAAAGGTTGAATCAGAATGGCAATCAGTGAAGTGACCATGAAACTGAATATGGACCGGTATCTGCGCATGGCCCTGGAGGAGGACATCACCAGCGAGGATGTCTCCGCCAACGCCGTCATGGACGGCCCCTGCCGGGGCGAAGTGGATCTGATCTGCAAGCAAAGCGGCGTCATCGCCGGGCTACAGGTATTCGCCCGGGTATTTGAACTGCTGGACGATACCTTTACCATTGAATTTTTCTGCAAAGACGGCGACCGGGTAGAGGCCGGCCAGCCCCTGGCCCTGCTGCGCGGCGATATCCGCGCCCTGCTTTCCGGCGAACGCACAGCTCTGAACTATCTGCAGCGCATGAGCGGCATCGCCACTCATACCGCCCGGATGGTTGAACTGCTGAAGGATTCCGGCATTACTCTGCTGGACACCCGCAAGACCACCCCCAACCTGCGCATTTTTGAAAAATACGCCGTCACCGTGGGCGGCGGCACCAACCACCGCTACAACCTCTCCGATGGCGTCATGCTCAAAGACAACCATATCGGCGCCGCCGGCGGCATCAAGGAAGCCGTGGCCCGGGCCAGGGCCTATGCCCCCTTCGTGCGCAAGATCGAGGTGGAAACGGAAACACTGGAGCAGGTGCAGGAAGCAGTTGACGCCGGCGCAGATATCATCATGCTGGATAACATGGACAAAGACACCATGAAGCAGGCCGTGGTCCTAATCGACGGGCGCGCTGAAACGGAGTGCTCCGGCAATGTGACCGCCGAAAAAATCGCAGACCTGCGGGAAATCGGCGTGGATTACATTTCCTCCGGCGCCCTGACCCACTCCTCTCCGATTCTGGATCTCTCCATGAAACATCTGCACCCCATCGAAGCTTGATGCGCCATGCAGATTCACACTACGGAAAGGAGCGAGGCCCATATGGCCGGTGAAGATCGCCGCAAAAAAATTCTGCAGCTGCTCAAGGGCCAGATCCTCAATGGCTCCCAGCTGGCCAAGCAGCTGAATGTCAGCCGGCAGGCAATCGTACAGGACATCGCCCTGCTGCGCACATCCGGACATGAAATTCTGTCCACCCGGCAGGGGTATATCCTGTCGGCAGACAACACCTGCACCCGCACCTACCATGTGCGCTGCCCGGAAGACGAGATCGAGTCCATGCTCAATGTCTTCGTGGATGCAGGCGGCACAGTGCAGGATATTTTCGTCATTCACAACACCTACGGCGTCATCCGCGCAGAACTGCACCTGTGCAACCGCCGCGAGGTGAAGCAGTTTATCGAAAGCATTCACACGGGCCGCGAAGCCGCGCTGCGGGGCCTGTGCAAGGGCGGCCACTGGCACACCGTCTCGGCCGACGGCGAAAGCGCCCTGGATCTGATCCAGCAGGATCTGCGCGCCAAGGGCTATCTGATCGAAAGCCCTGCCGCACCCAATGCCGCCGGAATATGAAAAAAATTGCTTAAATTCCCGTTTTCCGGCAACAATTTTCTCCATTTTTGTGGAATTTACCCCTTGTTGCGCAGAGCTTGCCTCTGCTACAATAGAACACATTGATAGAAACTGATAAAGGATGGATCGAAGCATGAATAACGCCGCAGCTTTGGCAAAAATGAAAAAAGATGAACTCGTGGAGCTGTGCAAGCAGCACGGCATCTCCGGCTATTCCAAACTGAAAAAGGACGAGCTGGTCGCTCTGCTGAGCGAGGCCATGGGCGACGGCGCTGCACCTGCCGCTCCCGCAGAACAGGCAGAGCCCGCCGCTGTGTCCCAGGCCGCCGCGCCCGACAGCGAACTGGCCCGCTACTGCACCGCCCTGGTAAACCTGTGGGGCATCGCTCCCGCCGCCATGGTGGCCGCTGTGTACAATCAGTTCAAGGGCGCGTCCGTCACCGCCGAGGATGTGGAAGCCGCCGCAGCCTGCCCCGTGGTCAACGGAGAACTGATCCACAAAAACATTGCCGGCAGAACCGATGAAGAAATCCAGGCTCTGCGCAAAAAGCAGGCCCACTACCACCACTATGTTCCCTCCCCCGCCCATATGGACGACTATCTGGACGAAAACTTCCGGGAAAACACCCATGAATTCACCGCCATGCGCGACTTCATGGTGCGTTCTTTCAACATGAAGGAAGCCCTGGCCACCGCCAACGCTCTGCACATTCTCCAGTATCTGGACGCAGAGTTCGATGTGAGCTATCTGATGAGCCAGCTGGCCACCGCCGGCGTCCGGTTTGAAAACGATCAGCAATTCCGCAACTTTGCCGTGCTGCTGAACAACATGAAATCCACCGCCCGCTTCTGGGGTTTCTGCGGCCACACACCGGAGGAAGCAGAAAACTATGCCCCCAAGCGCGGCACCGTTCATGTTTATAAAGTGGGCCGCAACGATCCCTGCCCCTGCGGCAGCGGCAAGAAGTACAAGAAGTGCTGCGGCCGGTAAGCGGCGCCCAGCGCGCCGGAAAGGAGGCCGCACTCCATGGGTAACATTGATCTCAGTTCCTTAAGCAAGCTTCTAGGCAATTTGACCCTGGAAACCGTGCTCTCCTCCCTGTTCCTGCTGTTGGCGGGGCTGATCGCCGTCAAGCTTGTGCTGCACGGCGTCCGGCGGGTGCTCAAACACACCCAGCTGGACGAGCGGCTGCAGCGGTTCGTGGTCTCCGGCCTGCGGGTGCTGGCCTATGTTGTCCTGGTCATCATCGTGGCCCAGCATCTGGGCATTCCCTCCACCTCCCTGGTGGCCCTGCTCAGCGTGGCTTCTCTGGCCATCTCCCTGGCCGTGCAGGGTATGCTTTCCAATGTGGCCGGCGGCATGATGCTGCTTTCTTCCCGCCCCATTGCCCTGGGCGACTATGTGGAGATTGCCGGCATGACCGGATATGTGGACGAGATCGGCCTGATGTATACCAAGCTGCACACAGAGAACAACCAGGCCGTGATGCTGCCCAACTCCAGCATCTCCACCGAACGGATCACCAATTATACCACCCTGGGCCGCCGCCGCATCGTGCTGAAGATCGGCGCCTCCTATGACGCCGCGGTAGACGATGTGCGTCAGGCCCTTCTGGAAGCCGCCGCAACCATTCCGGAGCTGCACTCCGATCCCGCGCCGGCCGTTTATCTCAGCGCCTATCTGGACAGCGCCATCGAATACACCATTTTCTGCTGGTGCGACTGCGGCGTTTATCTCACCACCATGCTGCGGCTCAACGAGGCTGTAAAAGTGGCCTTTGACAGCCATGGCATCGAGATCCCCTACAACCACCTGAATGTGCATATCATGCAGGACAATACCCCGGCCGCCCCTCAGGTGCAATCGTAAAAAAACGAACACAGATCGTATTTTTTCGTCGAAAGAATACGATCTGTGTTTCTTTTTCGTCAAAAACTGCAAAACGGGGCAGCTGTCCTCTTAAAAAAACAGCCGCCCCGCAGACTTTATTTTTGCTCTTGCCGTTTCTCCCGGTCTCCCGCGATGAGCAGTTTCAGCGCTTCCACACCCACGGTGATGGCCGCCGCAGTATCAAACACCGCATCCTGATCCAGTCCCGCTTTTTCCCGTTCCTGGTTCCAAAGGGCACTGAACACCGCGCCGCAGCGCAGCCCCCGGGCCGCCGCCACCGTGAACAGCGCTGCCGACTCCATTTCGCTGGCCAAAGCGCCCAACCGCTTCCACGCCTCCCATTTATACAGCAGCTCCGGCGCCACAGGCATGGTGTCCGGAGAATGCTGTCCGTAAAAGGAATCCTTGCACTGAACCACGCCGGTGTGGAAGGGTTTGTGCAGCTGCTTCGCCGCCTGCACCAGGGCGCAGAGGGCCTCAAAGTCCGGCACGGCGGGGAACTCGATGGGCGCATATTCCCGGCTGGTTCCCTCCATGCGGATGGCGCCGGTGGCTACAATCACATCGCCCGCCCGCACTTTTTCAGCGATCCCGCCGCAGGTTCCCACCCGGATGAAGGTGTGGGCGCCGATGGCGGAAAGCTCCTCCATGGCAATGGCCGCCGAAGGGCCGCCGATACCGGTGGAGCAAACACTGACCGGTTCCCCCAGCAGCGTACCGGTATAAATCGTATATTCCCGGTTCTGCGATACCAGCCTGGCCCCGTCAAACAGGGCCGCGATGGGCGCGCAGCGCCCCGGGTCTCCGGGCAGGATGCAGTATCCGCCCACATCGCCCGCCTGACAGCGGATATGAAATTGCACTTCCTGTGGCTGCATAAAAAAACCTCCTTGCGTTCACGCGCTCCAATTTTATTTGCCCATCCACTTTTATTTGCCCGTCCACACAGAGGGGAACAGCATCAGCAAAATCGGCATGATCTCCAGGCGCCCGGCCACCATGCCGAAGCACAGCACCAGCTTGCTGGGCGCGGAAAAAACATTAAACGTGCTGGACGGGCCCGCCAATTCAATGCCTGTGCCGGTATTGCTGACGCAGGCAATGGCCGCCGACAAACTGGTGCCCAATGTGTGGCCATCCATGGCCCCCGCCACCGCCAGCACCAGAATGATGACAATGTAAGAAAAGAAATAGAGCGACACCATGTTCAGCACCGGCTCCTCCACCCGGCGCCCGTCCACGCAGATCGTGCGCACCACCCGCGGGTGGATCATGCTCTGCAAATGCCGGTACATAATACGGAACAGCAGGGCCACCCGCTGCATTTTAATGCCGCCGGCCGTGGAGGCCGCGCAGCCGCCCACCGCCATCAGAATCAGCAAAATCATCTGGGAGAAAGCCGGCCATTGGCCAAAGTCCGTGGTGACAAAGGCCGTGGTGCTGGACACCGAGATCACCTGGAAAACCGCATGTCCGATGCTTTCCCAAAGGCCGAAGCCGCTGTGCAAAATCAAGTCAGCGGAAATCAGCACCATGGCTGGGCCAGCATCCGGAAATAAATTTTGATTTCACCATTGTCGGCCAGGCGCAGGGTGCGCTTGATCAAGGTAAAATACAGCACCGAAAAGTTCAAGCTGGACAGCAGCATAAAAACGGTCACAATCACATTTACCGCCAGGGAATCATAGGCCCCCAGGCTGGCCGTCCGGCTGGAAAAGCCGCCGGTGGCCACCGTGGCCATGGCATGGACGATACTGTCGTACCAGGGCATGCCCGCCAGGCGCAAGCAAAGGATTTCCGCGCCGGTCAGAATCACATAAATATAGTAGAGGATCTTGGCGCTTTCGCCAATTTTCGGCACCAGCTTCGTTTTAATGGGGCCGGGGCTTTCCGCCCGCAGCAGATACACGCTGCCCGCCCCCAGCTTCGGCAGCAGAGCCAGCACCAGCACCAGCACGCCCATGCCCCCCAGCCATTGGGTCAGGTTGCGCCAGAACAGCAGCCCCCGGGGCAGCGCTTCCAGATCTCCGATCAGCGTGGCGCCCGTGGTGATAAAGCCCGAAACGGATTCAAACAGGGCGTCCACCACCGACGGGAAATAGCCGCTGAGCAAATAGGGCAGCGCGCCGAACACAGACATACTGAGCCAACTGAGGGCCACCGCCAAAAACCCCTCCCGGGCCTGCAGCTTGTCCTCCTCCTGCATCTGCATACAATTCAGCAGCAGCCCCATTAGGCCGCAAATCGCCGCCGACAGGGCAAACGCCGTGGCCATATGCTGCTCCCGGTACAGCAGCGAAACCATCATCGGCGGCGCCATACACAAACATTCCAAAACCAGGATCACACCCAGGACCCTGCAAATCAATCTATGATTCATATTCTCTCCACACCCCTTTTTCCAAGGAAAGGGAAGCTCTCATTCTCTCTTGTCTGGATTATAGCAAATCTCCGGCCAAAGGGCAAGCTGCCGCCGCACCACCGTCCGCCGCCTGCAAACCTGCGCGGCGGCTTCAACTCCGATCCGCAGCTTTTTGTGTTTTTCCCCAGTTCGTGTTATAATGAATTATTCAACTCCAATTTTTTGATCTTCAAGGTATAGGTGACGCTTTTGGATACGATTTTGCAAACGATACAGCAGGGGATCTCCTCCCTGGGCACATTCCTCTCCGGCCTTTCCCTGCCCGTTCCCGGCGGCGCTCTGGAAGCGCTGGGCGCCGTGGGCCTGTTGGCCCTTCATGTGCTGACCGCCGTGGTGGCGCTGCTGATTTTTGTGCGCTGCACTTCCTCCCTGCTGCGCGGGCGGACGGAAGAGGAAACCTGGGGTTTTTTCAGCCTGCCCAACGGCGCAAAGCTGCCCCTGAACCACTGGGAAAATATCATTGGCCGGGCGGGCTCCTGTGATATTGTGCTGAATTTTGCCACTGTGTCCCGGCAGCACGCCGCCGTACAGCGGGACGAGGACGGCCTGTGGACCATCTATCCCCTGGGCGGCAAAGGCGGCGTCGCCGTCAACGGGAAAAAAGTTCAATATCAAAAAGCCATTACCGTGGGCGATAA
>CALDMR010000139.1 GCA_937915065.1 uncultured Clostridia bacterium | reverse complement strand
GATCTGCCCGCTTATGTGGAAACCACCTTCAAAAACGACGAGAAGGGGGATCCCCTGGTGACCAAGGACGCTTTGGTGGCCCTGGGCGTTATGACCGACGCTCAGTATGACGACATCAAGGATATGACCCAGAAAATCACCCAGATCGTGGCAGACGACCTGAAGGAAAAGGGCCTGGTGCTGTATGACATCAAGTTCGAGTTCGGCTATGATCCCGAAGGCAAAGTCATGCTCATCGATGAAGTGGCTTCCGGCAATATGCGCGTATACAAAGACGGTCAGTATGTCGATCCCATGACCTTGTCCGAACTTTTCTTCGCTGAATAAATTCTATACCGCAGTTCATAAGGGGCATTAGGAACACCAGGCGCAGTTTGCCCGATTGTCTTTGGCAGCCGCGCTTCCCTATGCAGTAATCTCGCACCCCGCCGCCTTATATGGCGGCGGGGCGGATTCCTATCAAGCATCATATGCCGTTCCGGCATATGATCCCCCTGCCCAGATACGAGAGGAGAGAGATTTTCAATGAGCATTTCCAAGAGCGACAGCTATGCAGCCGCCGGCGTGGATGTAACCGCCGGTTACGCTTCGACAAATCTGATCAAACCTATGGTGGAATCCACCTATATCCCCGGCGTGATCGGCACCCTGGGCGGCTTTGGCGGCTGCTTCGAGCTGCCCGCCGGCTATACTGAGCCCGTGCTGGTCTCCGGCACCGACGGCGTGGGCACCAAGCTGAAGCTGGCCTTCCTGATGGACAAGCACGACACCGTGGGCGTGGACTGCGTGGCCATGTGCGTCAACGACATTATCTGCGGCGGTGCAAAGCCGCTGTTCTTCCTGGACTACATGGCCATGGGCAAGAACATCCCCGAACGCACCGCCGAGATCGTCAAAGGCGTGGTGGAAGGCTGCAAACAGGCCGGCTGCGCCTTGATCGGCGGCGAAACCGCCGAAATGCCCGGCATCTATCCCGAAAATGAATACGATCTGGCCGGCTATTCCACCGGCATTGTGGAAAAGAGCAAGATCCTGAACAGCGACAGCATGGAAGAGGGCGATGTGCTCATCGGCCTGGCTTCTTCCGGCTGCCATTCCAACGGTTTTTCCCTGGTGCGCAAGGTCTTCAACATCGACAACGATCCCGATGTGCTGAACCGCTACACTGACCGTCTGGGCAAGTGCCTGGGCGAAGTGCTCATCACCCCCACCAAGATCTATGTCAAGCCCGTGCTGAACCTGTTGGACGAGGGCGTCGCCATCCACGGCATTTCCCACATCACCGGCGGCGGTTTCTACGAAAATGTCCCCCGCATGATGAAAGAGGGCCTGTGCGCCGAGATCGACACCGCCTCCTATCCCCTGCCCGAGATCTTCACCCTCATGGCTGAAGTGGGCAGCATCCCCATGCGCGATATGTACAACACCTTTAACATGGGCATCGGCATGATTCTGGCCGTCCCCGCCAGCCAGGCAGACAAGGCCCTGGAGCTGCTGGAGCAGAGCGGCGAAACCGCTTACCGCCTGGGCGTTATCACAACCGGCGAGGAGTCCGTCGTAGTGAGATAAAAGCGAGCAGATAAAAGATAAGAGATGCCGGTATACCCCACTCTCTTATCTTTTGATCTCTTATCTGAAAGAAAGAGGTTTTGTATGAAATGAGCAAACGGATTGTTGTGCTGGTGTCCGGCGGTGGCACCAACCTTCAGGCCCTGCTGGACGCGGAAAGCCGCGGCGAAATCACCGGCGGCCGGATCACCGCCGTGGTTTCCTCCACCCCCGGCGCTTTCGCCCTGGAGCGGGCCGCCAAGGCCGGCGTGGCGGGCTATGTTGTCAACCGCAAGGAATACGACAGCCGCGAAGCCTTTACCGGCGCACTGCTGCAAAAATTGGAAGACCTGCATGCCGACCTGATCGTGCTGGCAGGTTTCCTGTATATCCTCTCCCCGGCCTTTATCGACCGCTATGAAAACCGCATCATCAACATTCACCCCGCCCTGATTCCATCGTTCTGCGGCAGCGGCTTCTACGGCCTGAAAGTCCACGAAAAAGCCCTGGAATACGGCGTGAAACTGACCGGCGCCACGGTGCATTTTGTGTCCGCCGAAGCAGACGCCGGCCCCATTATCCTCCAAAAAGCCGTGGCCATCGAAGAGGGTGACACTCCCGAAGTGCTGCAAAAGCGCGTGATGGAACAAGCCGAATGGAAAATCCTGCCGGAGGCTGTCAGCCTCTTCTGCCAGGACCGGCTGCAGGTCGAGGGCAGGATCGTCCATATCAAGGAAGCGTAATCCCCACCATTTCGGAAAAGGAGCAAGACAGCTATGAAAATGATCGATATCCAGCAGGAGCTGGAGCACAATTCCTACCCCGGCCGCGGCATTATCCTGGGCCGCAGCGCCGACAATGAAAACGCAGTCATCGCCTATTGGATCATGGGCCGCAGCGCCAACTCCCGCAACCGTGTGTTCACCGAAACCGAAGACGGCATCCAGACCGAAGCTTTCGACCCCTCCAAACTGGAAGACCCCAGTCTGATCATCTATCACCCCGTGCGCGTGGTGGGCGACAAGACCATCGTCACCAACGGCGATCAGACCGACACCATCCACGACGCACTGCTGGAGCACCACTGCTATCGCCACGCGCTGCAGCAGCGGGAATTTGAGCCCGACGCCCCCAACTACACCCCCCGCATCTCCGGCGTGGTGGAGAAAAACGGCGACTACAAGCTGTCCATTCTCAAGAGCAACCAGGGCGATCCTTCCTCCTGCCTGCGTTACTTCTTTGAATACAGCAGTCCCCGGGCCGGCGAGGGCCACTTCATCTCCACCTACATGGGCGACGGCAATCCCCTGCCTTCCTTTGAAGGGGAGCCCAAGCCGGTGAAGCTGGAGGGCGACATCGACGCTTTCGGCGGCATGCTGTGGAAGGCGCTGAACGAAGACAACAAGGTTTCCCTGTTCGTGCGCTATATCCACCTGGAAACCGGTGCGGTGGACAGCCGCATCTACAACAAAAATGTTTGATTGCGAAAGGACGGTATTTTCCATGAATGAACTGGAACTGAAATACGGCTGCAACCCCAATCAGAAGCCTTCCCGCATCTATATGAAGGACGGCAGCGAGCTGCCCATCACCGTGCTCAACGGCAAGCCCGGCTATATCAACTTTCTGGACGCCTTCAACTCCTGGCAGCTGGTGCGCGAACTGAAAGAAGCCACGGGCCTGCCCGCCGCTGCTTCCTTCAAGCATGTTTCTCCCGCCGGCGCCGCTGTGGGCCTGCCCCTGAGCGAGACCGACAAAAAGATCTACTTCGTCGATGAGGATGCAGAACTGTCCCCCATTGCCTGTGCTTATATCCGCGCCCGCGGCGCAGACCGCCTGTGCTCCTACGGCGACTGGGCCGCCCTGTCCGACATCTGCGACGCTGCCACCGCCACCTACCTGAAGTACGAGGTTTCCGACGGCATCATCGCCCCGGGCTATACGGACGAAGCCCTGGAAATTCTGAAAACCAAGAAAAAAGGCGGCTACAACGTTGTCCAGATCGACCCGAACTATGTCCCCGCTGAGCAGGAGCACAAGGATGTGTTCGGCATCACCTTTGAGCAGGGCCGCAACAACTTCAAAATCAACGAAGCGCTGCTGGAGAACATTGTAACCGAAAACAAAGACCTGCCCCAGCAGGCCAAGATCGATATGATCGTCTCTCTGATCACCTTAAAATACACCCAGTCCAACTCGGTCTGCTATGTAAAAGACGGCCAGGCCATCGGCGTGGGCGCCGGCCAGCAGAGCCGCATCCACTGCACCCGTCTGGCCGGCAACAAGGCCGACAACTGGTATCTGCGCCAGCATCCCAAGGTGCTGGGCCTGCAGTTTGTGGACGGCATCCGCCGCCCCGACCGCGACAACGCGATCGACATTTACACCTCCGACGAATACGAAGATATCCTAGCCGAGGGCGTTTGGCAGAACACCTTCAAGGTCAAGCCCGAAGTGCTGACTGCCGAGGAAAAGAAAGCCTGGATCGCCACCCAGAGCGGCGTGACCGTGGGCAGCGACGCTTTCTTCCCCTTTGGCGACAATGTGGAGCGGGCCCGCAAGAGCGGCGTGCAGTATATTGCCGAGCCCGGCGGCTCCATCCGCGACGACCATGTTATCGAAACCGCCAACAAATACGGCATTGTCATGGCCTTCACCGGCATGAGACTGTTCCACCACTAAGTGCTTCGCTCTAAAGAGGGGGATCGCTCCCCCTCTTTAGATCACCCTCCCGCTTTCGCACAGCGAAAGCGCCTCCGGCCGCCACGGCCGGAGGCAGCGGTGTCCTGCGCAGGCGCATGTCCTGCTCCGGACACTTTGATTGCTTTTGGCCTTGCGGCGAAAATACTGCAAGGCTTTTCACCCACTTTATCACAGAAAGGTTGATCGAACATGAAGGTTCTCGTCGTCGGCGGCGGCGGACGGGAGCACGCAATGGTGTGCGCCCTGGCCAAAAGCCCCAAAGTCGACAAGCTCTGGTGCGCCCCCGGCAACGGCGGCATTGCTGCCCAGGCCGAATGCGTGAATATCAAGGCGACGGATGTTGCCTCCATGGTGGCCTTCGCCAAAGAAAACCAGGTGGATTATGTAGTGGTTGCTCCCGACGATCCCCTGGCTCTGGGCATGGTGGACGCCCTGGCCGAAGCCGGGATCCCTGCCTTCGGCCCCCACAAAAATGCTGCCATCATTGAGGCCAGCAAATCCTTTTCCAAGGATCTGATGAAAAAATACCACATCCCCACGGCAAAATATGAGATCTTCACCGATATGGAACAGGCCCTGGCCTATGTCCGCGCCGAGGGCGCGCCCATTGTGGTCAAGGCCGACGGCCTGGCTCTGGGCAAGGGCGTGGTGGTAGCGCAGAGCGTGGCAGAGGCCGAAGACGCCATCCGCTCCATGATGGGCGACAAAAAATTCGGCGAAGCCGGCGCCCGGGTGGTTATCGAGGAGTGCATGACCGGCCCCGAGGTATCCGTCCTCTGCTTTGTGGACGGGGAGCATCTCAGCCCCATGCTGTCCTCCCAGGATCACAAGCGCGCCTATAATGACGATCAGGGCCCCAACACCGGCGGCATGGGCGCTTTTGCCCCCAGTCCCAAATACACCCCCGAGATCGCCCAGGTCTGCATGGATACCATCTTCCGCCCCACCGTGGAGGCCATGGCCCAGGAGGGCCGTCCTTTCCAGGGCTGCCTGTATTTCGGCCTGATGCTGACCCCCAACGGCCCCAAGGTCGTGGAATACAACTCCCGCTTCGGCGACCCCGAAACCCAGCCCGTGCTGAGCCTGCTGAAAACCGACCTGCTGGACATCATGCTGGCCTGCACCAACGGCACCCTGGATCATCTGGATATTCAGTGGAGCACCGGCGCCGCCTGCTGCATCGTGATGGCCAGCGGCGGCTATCCCCTGGACTACCAGAAGGGATATGCGATCAGCGGCCTGGACAGCGTGCCGGAGGATGTGTTCGTCTATCACGCCGGCACAAAGCTGGAGGACGGCGCATATCTGACCAACGGCGGCCGGGTGCTGGGCGTGACCGCCACGGCCGAAGATCTGGAACAGGCAATCACTAAGGCTTACGGCGCCGTGAAGGGTATCTCTTTCCAGGATGCCCACTACCGCACGGATATCGGCCGGAAGTAATTGGGTACAAAAAGGACGGTTTTGCAAATTGCAAAACCGTCCTTTTATTATTTTTTCAAGCCATTATAACAGGAACCGCTGATGCACAGACATACCGCAGCGACGGCAACGCCAAACACAACAGCATTGCCATGTGCGCCAAAAGCATTCCACAATACATCAACAATAGGGAAAAGAATGAACACCACAGGCATGGCCAACAGCCAGACCGCCGCACCGTAAAACCGCAGGCGCTGACACCGCCGCTGCTCTTTCTCATCCCGTCCCAACAAAATCTCAAAGACAAACCAGGCCGCCAATTCCACCATATAGCCGACGCTATACAGCAGCCAGCTTCTCCATAGCAGCCAAATCACAATGGAAAACAGCATCCCCAGAACCATCACACCCAAGCAGCCCAAAAGTGCCGCCCTGCGCCGTGCCTCTTCATTTCCCTTTCTTTCCGCCCAATCGGCCACACCGGCCGCAGGCGCAGCGGGTTCCTCTTCCAGTTCATTCTTGAGCAAATAATCCGTACTCACAGAAAAACGGCGGCTGATTTCCACGATCTTCTCCGCGTCCGGCATGGATGCATTCAGTTCCCACTTGGAAACCGCCTGACGGGATACCTCCAACACTTCGGCCAATTGCTCCTGGGAAAGGCCCCGGCTTTTGCGCAGCACCTGCAATTTTTCTCCAAATGTCATGGGCCGCACCTCCTTTCATCAGCTTCATTGTACCCAAGCCCTCGGTTGCGCTCCACCGCGTTGCCGCGGCATTTGCGCAACCAGCCGTTGCATTTGCAGAAAGGGCGGCAGATGCCGACGCATCTGCCGCCCTTTCAAAACGCGCTTCAGCCCAATGCCCATGCGCCGCTTAATCCCGCAGCCATTCGGGCAGGGATCGCACTTTGATGCCCGACACAATGCCCATGGCGGCAAACACAGTCAGCAGCGAGGAGCCGCCGTAGCTGAAAAACGGCAGCGTCAGACCGATAACCGGCATCACAAAAATACACATGCCGATATTCTCGATCATCTGAAAACTGAGCATGGCCGCCACGCCCACGCAAATCAGAGAACCCATGGGCGTCTTGGCCCGCCGCGCCACCACCAGGCAGCGCACAATAATGGCCACCAGAATGGCGATGATGGCAATACAGCCGATATATCCCAGTTCCTCGCCGGCCACGGAAAAGATGAAGTCCGTGTGGCGGGCGGGCAGGCTGCTTTTGCTGCTCTGCTGGGTTTGGGTGCCGTTGAACAGCCCCTGGCCAAACCAGCCGCCGCTGCCAAAGGCAATCAGGCTGCGCCCCTGGTGCCATCCTTCGTTCATGGGATACAGGCTGTGATCCAGGATCACCTCGATCCGCCGGCGCATATAACCGGGAAACAGCCCCGTGTTCCAGGCCAGCACCAGCGCAGCGGCCAAGCCGCCGCCCCCCAGCACAAACCACCGCAGCTTTACGCCCGCCGCAAAGGTCATAAAAATAAAAATCACCGCATACACCAGGCAGCTGCCCGCGTCGCCGGACACCGCATACAGCAGCCCCACCATAAGCAGGAAATGTCCCCCGTAAAAAGCCACGGACGTCACCGAACTGAGATCCCGCTCCTGATAATAGGCCAGCTGCTTGGCCAGCAGGATGATAAAGGTCACCTTCACGATCTCCGCCGGCTGGATATCCATGGGAAAGCCGGGGATACTGAGCCAGGCCCGGTTACCGCCTGCCGAAATGCCCAAAGGCGTCAGCAGCAGCAGGATAAATCCCACATTAAAAATAAAAATCCATTTCCACTTTTCCGATGCTTCTTCCACATCCACAAAGGAAAAAAAGGCATACAGGCCAATGCCCAGCACCAGGGCCACAGACTGCACTGCCACATACCGCAAAGACTCGGTATAGTTGGTTGCGCTGGCGATCAGCAGAATGCCGAACAGCGATGCGCCCACGCACAAAGCCAGCAGCAGCAGGTCTGCCTGGCTGAAAAAACGCCTGATTCTCGAAAATAAACGCTCTGCCATAGGTATATCCTCTCCAAAAATGGCTCTGCTCATCCAGTATGGGCTCTATTTTATCATAACCGGCAAAAGAAGTAAACAATTCTGTACAGCGCCGCCATTGTGTGATAGTATAAAAGAAACGCCGCCCACAGCGGGCGGCGCAAACTCAAACAAGTGATGTGAGAACCATGGAACATCTTTCCCGCAGCGAAGCGGAAACCGAGCAGCTGGGCGAAGCGCTGGCCGCAGCCCTTGCCCCCGGTGCCGTGGTGGCATACAGCGGCGGCCTGGGCATGGGCAAAACCGCCTTTACCCGGGGTCTGGCCCGGGGCCTGGGCTATACCGGCCGGGTCACCAGCCCCACCTTTACCATTGTAAATGAATACCTGGGCCGCGTGCCCCTGTTTCATTTCGACGTTTACCGCCTGGAAGACAGCGACGCCCTGTACGACATCGGGTGGGACGATTATCTGGACCGCGGCGGCATATGTGCCGTGGAGTGGAGTGAAAACATTGCCGACGCCCTGCCGGCGGACACGGTTTTCGTCC
>CALDMR010000138.1 GCA_937915065.1 uncultured Clostridia bacterium | reverse complement strand
ACCCACTGCGTCGATTTCCTTCATGGAAGCGATCACGCCGTTTTCGGGATCGACCAGAGTGTTCAGAACGGTCTTGATGGCCTCTGCATGGGTGGGCATGGACACATCGACAGCGTCCAGCTTCTGCTTGCCTTCGATCTGGGGTTTGTAGGTAAACTTACCGTCAATTCCGATACGCTCGCACAGACCCTTGGCCAGCAGCTCTTCCGTTTCGGGATTGAGCAGCTGATACTTCAGAGAGGAACTGCCTGCATTGATAACCAAAATATTCATCGTATGTTCTCCTTTTTTCTGTTTTGTGGCATCCTTCGATTGCAAAGTATGCCGGAATAGAATAAAATAAAGATGCAACCTTATTGTAGACCATTTTACACATGGAAACAAGTGTAAATTCGCGGATATTCAAAGATGGATGAGAAATTTATATGAAGATTGTCGGAATTTTAACAGAGTTTAACCCCTTTCACAGCGGGCATGCCTATTTTCTCGCTGAGATCCGCCGCCGGGTGGGGGAGGAGTGCGCTCTGGTCTG
Source organism: uncultured Clostridia bacterium (assembly GCA_937915065.1). Classification (GTDB taxonomy): domain Bacteria; phylum Bacillota; class Clostridia; order Oscillospirales; family Oscillospiraceae; genus Pseudoscillospira. Next base: position 947 of record CALDMR010000138.1, on the reverse strand, counting down.
TGTGATGAGCGGTAATTTTGTGCAGCGGGGAGAGCCTGCGTTGCTGGAAAAGCATGTGCGGGCGGAGGCGGCGCTGCGGGGCGGGGCGGATTTGGTTTTGGAGCTGCCGGTGGCCCGGGCGCTTTCTTCGGCAGAGGGCTTTGCCCGGGGCGGCGCCTATCTGATGCGTGCTGCGGGAGCGGACATCCTGGCCTTTGGCAGCGAATGCGGTGACGCGGAGGCCCTGCGCCGGGTGGCTGCGTGCCTGGAGTCGGATGCTTACCGGGCAGAACTGCGTCAGTTTCTGGACAGGGGGCTGCCCTTTGCGGCCTGCCGTCAGGCGGCGGTGCGGGGGCTCCTTGGGGCGGCGGATGCGGCTTTGCTGGACAGCGCCAATAACAACTTGGGCGTGGAGTATCTGAGGGCAGCCCGGCAGTTGGCATGGCCTTGCGCCGTTTTGACGGTGCCCCGGCGCGGGGCCGGGCATGATAGCGCGGAAGAGGGCGTATTTCTCTCCGGTTCCGCTCTGCGCGGGAAAATGCTGGCGGGGGCCTGGGACGAGGTGGCCGCCGCCGTGCCGGCGGAGGCAGGCGGTTTGTATCGGGCCGCCTTTGATGAGGGGTGGGCTCCGGTAACGGCGGCAGGGGCGGAGCGCCTTATTTTGGCGCGGCTGCGCACCATGACGGCGGCGGAGTTTGCCGCCCTGCCCGACTGCGGCGAAGGGCTGGAGCGCCGCCTGTACCGGGCTGCGCGGCAGGCTCGTTCGCTGGAAGAGTTTTTTGCGCTGGCGAAAACGAAGCGCTATGCCCTGGCGCGGCTGCGGCGTATGGTGATGTGTGCCTTCCTGGGGATCGATGCCGGTGCGGCGGAGGAATTGCCGGCCTACCTGCGTGTGCTGGGGTGCGGAAGCCGGGGCAGGGCGGTGCTGGCCCGCCTGCGGCACGGCGCGGGGCTGCCGGTGCTGACCA
>CALDMR010000137.1 GCA_937915065.1 uncultured Clostridia bacterium | reverse complement strand
GCGAGTCTGCCAATTCCACCACTCGCGCGCATCGATTCATTTTGCCGTCCGACTGACGACTTTGATAGTATACCCGATCTTCCCCGATTTGTCAATACTGTTTTTTCATTTTTTCAACAAATTCTCCGATTCCCCGCAATCCGGCGGGCGGAGAAAAAAGATGTGTCCTTTTGACCCACCTTGGCTGCTCTGTCGTTTTCTGCGGCAGCGCTTTCCCGTACATCGTTTGTAGTATGTCATATTTCCTCCTATCATATAAAATCAGGCTTTTACAGATAGGATATAAAAAGAAGAAAGTTGTACATTTCTGTACAACTTTCAGAATAGAATTTGCAAATTATTAAAAATGGGTGAGTCCCATAAGGACTCACCCATGGTGCGCGAGGCGGGAGTTGAACCCGCACGCCCGTAACGAGCACTAGAACCTGAATCTAGCGAGTCTGCCAATTCCACCACTCGCGCGCATCCATATTCAGTTTGTGAATCAGTTGGTGCGAGTGACGGGACTTGAACCCGTACGGCTTCGCCACACGCACCTCAAACGTGCCTGTCTACCAGTTCCAGCACACTCGCGTTTCTCGTGGCGCTCAACTGATCACTTGGACTATTATAGTCATCACAGGGCCGTTTGTCAAGTTCTTTTTTCCGCTTTTTCCTGTTTGTTTTTGCAGGATTTTTTTCTTCTCTGCTCTTGACTTTTCCCGGGATTGCTTCTATAATACACTTTAACAGCGCAAAGCGACAAAGTTTTTCTTTTATAACAATTTTGGAGGCAAGATGAAAATGAAGAATTCCACTCGTGTTCTTGCTACCGCTTCCGCGGCAGCGATGATGCTGTCTCTCGCCGCATGCGGCAATGGCGGCAATCCCACCCCCTCCGGCGACGAATCCGGCAGCGGCGCCCAAACCTATACCATCGGCATCTGCCAGCTGGTGCAGCACCCCGCCCTGGATCAGGCCACCCTGGGCTTCAAAACTGCCCTGGAGGAAACCCTGGGCGAAGCCAATGTGAAGTTTGACGAGCAGAACGCCAACAACGATCCCAACACCTGCTCCACCATCATCAACAGCTTGGTTTCCAGCAATGTGGATCTGATTCTGGCCAACGCCACCGCTCCCCTGCAGGCCGCCGCATCCGGCACCGATACCATCCCCGTGATCGGCACTTCTGTCACCGATTACGCTACCGCCCTGGATATCGACAACTGGACCGGCACCACCGGCAGAAATATCTCCGGCACTTCCGACCTGGCCCCCTTGGAAGAACAGGCCGCCATGATTCAGGAGCTGTTCCCCGATGCCGAGAATGTCAGCCTGCTCTACTGCTCCGGTGAGCCCAACTCCCTGTATCAGGTGGAGCTGATGGAAGGCTATCTCACCGAAATGGGTTATACCTGCGAGCGCTTCTCCTTCACCGATTCCAACGATGTCGCCCAGGTCACCCAGACGGCCTGCGCCTCTTCTGATGTTCTTTACATCCCCACCGACAACACTGCCGCTGCCAACACCGAGCTGATTGCCAATGTGGTGCTGCCCGCCAAGGTTCCCGCAATCGTGGGAGAACAGGGCATCTGCGCCGGCTGCGGCGTGGCCACTCTCTCCATCGACTATTATGATATCGGTTATCAGGCCGGTCTGATGGCTTACGATATTCTGGCCAATGGCGCGGATATCTCCACCATGGAGATCCAGTCCGCTCCCACTGCTGTTAAGATGTATAACGCATCGGTCTGCGAGCAGCTGGGTCTGACCATGCCCGAGGAGTACAGCGCCATCGAAGTGGAAGAGTAATCCACCCCGAAGGCTGTATCCTTCCATAATCAACAAGCAGCGCGAGGGTGGCTTTTCCGTCGCGCTGCTTTTCCCATGAAAAGACTATCAATATGAGGGGGATCTTCTGTGATTATCGCAAATCTGCTCAGCGCGCTGCCCGGCGCCGTGTCCCAGGGCTTGATCTGGGGCATCATGGCCATCGGCGTGTTCATCACATTCAAAATTCTCGACATTGCCGACCTGACCGTGGATGGCACCCTGTGTACCGGCGCTGCTGTCTGCGTGGTGCTGCTGATCGGCGGCTGCCCCATGTGGCTGGCGATCCTGCTGGCAACCCTGGCAGGTATGCTGGCAGGCCTGGCCACCGGTATTTTCCACACTGTTTTCGGCATTCCCGCCATCCTGGCCGGTATTTTGACCCAGTTTGCCCTGTGGTCTGTCAACCTGCGCATTCTGGGCGGCGCCAACCAGGCCATCAGCGCCGACAAATATAACCTGCTCACTTCCCTGCGCTATCTTGCTAATCCCGATATTCCGTTCTGGAAAAACCCGCTGATCATGATCACCGTGTTCCTGATCGTTGTGATCGCCCTGCTGTATTGGTTCTTCGGTACGGAAATGGGCTGCTCCCTGCGGGCCACCGGCGCAAACCAGAACATGGCCCGGGCCCAGGGTATCAACACCAACTTTACCAAAGTGATGGGTTTGATGGTTTCCAACGGTCTCGTTGGTCTGTCCGGCGCACTGCTGGCCCAGTACCAGGGTTTTGCCGATATCAACATGGGCCGCGGCGCCATCGTTATCGGCCTGGCTGCCGTGGTGATCGGCGAGGTGCTGTTCAGCAAGATCTTCCGCAACTTTGCGCTGAGGCTGCTTTCCGTGGCCCTCGGTTCCATTATCTACTACGTTGTCATCCAGGTGATCCTGTGGACGCGGCTGATCGACGCCAATGACCTGAAACTGCTCTCCGCCCTGGTGGTGGCCCTGTTCCTGGCCCTGCCCTACTGGAAGAGCAAGTACTTCTCCAAGGCCCTGAAGAAAGGAGATGCGAAGCATGCTTGAGGTAAACGGCATCTACAAAACCTTTAATGCCGGAACGGTAAATGAAAAGCGGGCGCTGAACGGCGTGGAGCTGACCATGGAAGACGGCGACTTCATCACCGTGATCGGCGGCAACGGCGCCGGCAAAAGTACCTTAATGAACGCCATCGCCGGCGTGTGGCCCGTGGACAAAGGCAGCATCGTCATCGACGGCACCGATGTGACCCACCTGAGCGAACACAAGCGCGCCGCCTTCATTGGCCGCGTGTTTCAGGACCCCATGATGGGCACCGCCGCCACCATGGGGATCGAGGAAAATCTGGCTCTGGCCAAGCGCCGGGGAAAAATGCGCACTCTGATGCCCGGCATTGTGAAAGCCGAACGGGAGGAATACCGCGAACTGCTGAAAACCCTGGGTCTGGGCCTGGAAAACCGGCTGACCTCCAAAGTCGGCCTTCTTTCCGGCGGCCAGCGCCAGGCGCTGACGCTGCTGATGGCCACCCTGCTCAAGCCCAAGCTGCTGCTGCTGGATGAACATACTGCGGCCCTGGATCCCAAAACCGCCGCCAAAGTGCTGGAGGCCACAGACCGCATCATTGCCAAGGACAACCTGACCACCTTGATGATCACCCATAACATGCGCGACGCTATTACCCACGGCAACCGCTTGATCATGATGCACGAAGGCCGCATTATCCTGGATATCCGCGGCGAAGAAAAGAAGCATCTGACGGTGGAGGATCTGATGCACGAATTCGAGCGGTGTTCCGGCGAAGCCTTTGCCAGCGACAAGGCCCTGCTGGGATAATGCCGCTATTCCGCATCTTCATAAAACAGACAAATGCCAATGGCTTTCGCCATTGGCATTTGTTTTTTCTTCTTTTTTATGTTACACTTTGATCTGCGAGAGCACCTCGCCGATGGAGCCATAGATCGTCAAGTCTGCACCGGCGCTGATCTCCGTTTTGTTGATGACCACCAGGCGGCTGCCCTCGTAATACTGGATCAGCCCCGCGGCGGGGTAAACCACCAAAGAAGTGCCGCCAACGATCAGCATATCAGCCTGGGCAATGGCGCGGATGGCGCCGGACACCGTCTCGTTGTCCAGCCCCTCTTCATAAAGCACCACATCCGGCTTAACGCGGCCGCCGCAGGTGCAGCGGGGCACGCCCGCGCTGTGCAGCATAAACTCTGCGTCATACGCCTTGCGGCATGTTTCGCAATAATTGCGCAGCACGCTGCCGTGGAGTTCATACACCCGCCTGCTGCCCGCCTTCTGGTGCAGCCCGTCGATATTCTGCGTGACCACAGCGCTGAGTTTTCCCGCCGCCTCCAGCTCCGCCAATTTTAAGTGGGCAGCATTGGGCTCCGCATCCAGGTTCAGCAGCTTATCCCGGTAAAAGCGAAAAAACTCCTCCGGGTGCTTTTCATAAAACGTATGACTCAGCATCACCTCCGGCGGATAGTCATATGTTTGGTGATACAATCCGTCCACGCTGCGAAAATCCGGAATACCGCTCTCCGTGCTGACGCCGGCGCCGCCGAAAAATACAATACGGCTGCTCTCGTCGATCATCTGCTGCAGCATTTGAATTTCTTTCGTCTGATCCAAAATGATCCCTCCCCTTTTCCAAGCACAAACTTTTTCTATTTTTATTGTAACACAGAGGTGCGCCTATGAACATCCAAATTTTCGGAAACAAAAAATCTTTCGACAGCAAAAAAGCCGAGCGCTGGTTCAAGGAACGGCGCATCAAGGTGCAGTACATCGACCTGCCCCGCTATGGCATGTCCCCCGGAGAATACCGCTCCGTAAAACAGAAGCTGGGATTTGAAGCCCTGGTGGACACCCAGTGCCGGGCCTATGAAGAGCTCTATATGCCCTACATTACGCCCGCCGCCCAGGAAGAAAAGCTGCTGGACTATCCGGAGCTGTTTCGCACCCCCATTGTCCGCAACGGCAAAAACTGCACCGTGGGCTTCTGCCCGGAGGTCTGGGAATCCTGGCTGGCTGCGGAAAAAGGCAGCAAATAATCCGTCTGCATACAAAAACCGCCCTGCGCCGTTTACCGGCGCTGAAGTGATAAAATAATGGTAGACACGAAAGTGCCTACCATTATTTTTATGCTA
>CALDMR010000136.1 GCA_937915065.1 uncultured Clostridia bacterium | reverse complement strand
TCATATCGCGGAGTTCAAGGACGGCAAGGTTCCGGTGCAGCTGATGGTAACGGGATGTGACAGGGTCAAAGGCAAGGGCTTTGATGCGTTTCTCATGAGCCAGATGTGGGACTGCCAGGAGGATCGGGAGCGGATTTTCAGAGAGTGCCGGTATCAGGTGGTGGCCACCGATATGCTGGCTGCGGCGCTTCCGGCGCTGGAGCGGGCCAACCTGGACGCCGACTTTATGGAGGCTCTGGCGGAGCTGTATCCCACCTGCGAGGCGTTCTACTTCCAGAACTGCGGCAAGCTGTTTCTGGCGGAGGATGTGCGCTCCCACCAGATCGAGGGGCCGGATCGCTTCATCCGCTTCGGGGTCAATGTCCGCTTCTTCAATATTCAGGGTACCGAGGATATGCTGATCGACACGGTGGGCATGAGCACTCTGTTTCTGCCGGATATCCAGTACCATTTCCGTGGCATGGACCCCAACTGGGTGGTGAACCACGCTTACAATCTGGCCTCGTATATCCTGGCAAACGATAATCCGATTGAAGACGAGGAAACCGTAGATGGTGTTGAAAATGGACGGATGGACCGGAAGGTTCAGTGGAAGTGCCGCTATGAAGATGCGCTGATCCAGCCGCCCAGAGCGGTGCTGGATATCCATATGGGCGGGTATGCAGCCGGAGAACGATAAAAAAACGGGCGCTTTGTGCCGGCGCCGATGAAAAAGCAGCCGTATCCAACTGGATACGGCTGCTGAACTATTTTGCCAATAGGGGGGATCAGGCCTGCATTGTTTGGACGAAAGCACTGTAACGGGCCACATGCTCTTCTGCTTCAGCTCGGGTGGCGCCGGAGGTGAGGATGTATACCTTGATCTTGGGTTCGGTGCCGGAGGGACGGACGATGAAGGATGTGCCATCCTCCAACTCAAAGCGGAGCACATTGGAGCCTGCCAGATCCATGCTGCTCTTTTCGCCGGTGAGCAGGTTGGTCACGCTGCCATCCTTGTAGTCTTTGAATTCCACCACTTTGGAGCCGCCGATTTCTGCATAGGGTTGGGTTCGCAAATCGGCCATCAGCTTGGCCATCTTGGCCAGGCCGTCCAGACCGGGCATTACCAGGTTGTGGGTCTTTTCGGCAAAGTAACCGTATTTCTCATACAAGGCGTTCAGCGCGTCAAACAGGGTCATATTCTGGCTGGCATACCAGCAGGCCATTTCCACGATCAGCATGGATGCGGTGACGGCGTCCTTGTCTCGGACGTAATTGCCGATCATGTAACCGTAGGACTCTTCAAAGGAGAAGATTGCATTGTAGGACTGCTCCTGCTCAAACTGGCCGATTTTTTCGGCCATGAATTTGAAGCCGGTGAATGTATCAAAGCAGGTTACGCCGTTGCGCTCGGCAATGGCGCGCACCATCTCGCTGGAAACGATGCTTTTAAGCACCGCGGGATTTTCCGGCAGGGTTCCGGCCCGCTTCTTTGCGCCGATCAGATAATCGGCCAGCAGAGCGCCGGTCTGGTTGCCGGTGAAGGGGACGTATTCGCCCTTGTCGTTGCGAACCATGATACCAACGCGGTCTGCGTCGGGGTCGGTACCCACGATCAAGGTGGCGTCATGCTCCTTGGCCAGCTCCACAGCCAGATAGAAGCCTTCAGGGTTTTCGGGGTTGGGACTCTTCACGGTGGGGAAGTTTCCGTCGATCACCATTTGCTGAGGCTCGCAGATGATGTGTTTCATGCCCATGCGGCGCAGGGCCAGAGGAACCAGCTTGTGGCCGCAGCCGTGGAAGGGGGTGAAAACAATTTTAAATGTGTCGGCTACCCGGGAAACCATGGCGGGATCGTTGGCCATTTCCATTACGTTGCGCATGAAGCGTTCGTCGCACTCTTCGCCCATAACAGTGATCATACCGGCGGCCACGGCTTCTTCATAGGGCATGGAGCGGATATCCTTGAAGATATCAATTTTTTCCAGCTCTGCGGAAATGGCGTCGGCGTGCTGGGGGGGCAGCTGGGCGCCATCCTCCCAGTAGACCTTATAGCCGTTATATTCCTTGGGATTGTGGCTGGCGGTGATGTTGATGCCGGCCTGGCAGTGATATTCGCGCACGGCAAAGCTCAGCTCGGGGGTGGGGCGCAGTTCATCAAAAATGCGCACGTGGATGCCGTTGCCGGCCATGACCTCGGCGGCAGCCCGGGCAAAGTCCATATTGTGCAGGCGGCAGTCCATGCAAATGGCCACGCCGCGCTCTTTAGCGGCCGCGCCCTCGGCGGCGATCACATTGGCAAAGCCCTGGGTGGCATGGCGCACCACATAGTTGTTCATGTGGTGCAGCCCCACCTTCATGGTGCCGCGCAGGCCGGCGGTACCGAATTCCAGGGGGCCGTAAAAGCGGGATTCAATTTCCTTGGGGTCTTCCCGGATCGCCAGCAGTTCAGCGTGCTCCGCCTCGGTCAGCGCGCCGCTGTCCAACCATTTCTGATACTCTTCCATGTAATTCATTGCCATAGTTCCATTCCGTCCTTTCCTTTTTTCGATCCTTCTCTGCAGTCTGGCAAAATTGATGCGTTATTCGGGAGATGATGCGTTCTCGAGGGTTTCGGCGGAGGGTTCCGCTTCCTCGTTGGAGAGGTCTGCGGGCGTTTCCAGCAGGGCTTTGGCGTCCTCCAACAGGGAAGCGGGCACATAAATGGACGCGCCGAAGGCCGATGTGCCGATAATCAGCTTGCCCAGAGAACCTTCGTTGTTATAACTTTTAAAAGCAGGGATGCCGTAGGCCATCAGCATATTGATGGCAAAATCTGCCTCGTTGTTAAAATCGGGAATATTGGCGAGGAACACGGCCTGTTCATCTGCGCCGTTTTCCTCCTTGGGCCAAAGGGACTCCAACTTTTGCTTGAATTCCGCCTCGCTGCCCCAGCCGATCCGGGGCTCTTCGTTCTGATGATTGCCGAACATGGGAAAACCTCCTGCTGTTTTTTTATTTGTGATATTTCGTTCCATCCATGATCTGGAAAGCGCGGTAGATCTGCTCCAGAAGCATGACCCGCGCCAGGTGGTGAGGAAATGTCATGGGCGACATGGACAGCCGGTCCCAGGCTGCCTGCTTGATGGACGAATGCAGGCCGAAAGAGCCGCCGATGACGAATGCCAGGTGCTTGGCGCCGCTGCCGCCCCAATCGGCCAGCTGCCGGGCCATAGCTTCGCTGGAGCGGGGGCGTCCCTCAATGCACAGGGCAACCACATCAGCCCCCTGGGGCAGCTTTGCCCGGATGGCATCGGCTTCCCGGCTGAGGGCGCTTTCGATTTGGGCGGGGGATGGGTTTTCCGGCAGCCGCTCTTCTTTCAGTTCCAACAGGTTGAGCTTGCAGTATCTGGACAGGCGCTTGCAGTACTCAGCACTGGCGTCTATGTAAAATTTTTCTTTGAGCTTTCCCACGCAGAGAACGGTGATATTGTACATGGAGGCCTCCTTACAGGGTGTGGATGGGGCTGGATTCGCTGCGGGGGGCCACTGCCAGGGAAACAGAGGTGTGGCCGTGGGCGTCCAGGGCCCGGCGCACCGTGTTCAGTGCCATGGCAGGGGTGTTGTTTTCGCTGCTCAGGTGGGCCAGCAGCACGTCCTTAGCCCCGCTTTCAGCAGCAGTTACGGCAAAGCGGGCGGCATCGTCGTTGGAGAGGTGCCCGGCACTGCCGAGGATACGCTGCTTGAGATAGTAGGGATATGCGCCGCTTTGCAGGGTTTCCACATCGTGGTTGGATTCCAGCACTAACATGGATACGCCGTCCAGGGCCCGGGCGGCTTCTTCGGTGACATAGCCCGTATCCGTCAGTATGCCCACGGAACCGTTGCAGCTGTCCAACCGGTAGCATACACTATCGCCGGCATCGTGGGATGTCGGAAAGGAGCGAATCAAAAATTCGCCCACGGAGAAGGTATCGCCTGCGGCAAAGGGATGCAGCAGAGGCGCGATCCCTCCAAAACGGTTGCGCAGATCGAAAGCGGTGCCGTAGCTGGAATAAATGGGGCAGGTGTAGTGCTTCAAAAAGGTTTTCAGCGCATTGACATGGTCGCTGTGACTGTGGGTGATCAGCAGGGCGCTGATGGATTCCAGGGATAGGCCGTGTTCCTTCAGGGCGGTGTTGATCCGGCGAACGGAGATGCCGGCGTCGATCAGGATATGGGTTTCGCCGCAGCTGGCCAGCAAAGCGTTGCCGGAAGAGCCGCTGGCGAGGGTGCAAATTTTTGTCAAGGGGACATTCATTCCTTTTGTAATAATCTGGAAAACGGGAGAAAAAACGCCCAGGGGAGCGCTCCGGCTCCCGCCGGTTCTTCCATGGGCGTTACTTGATTGTGATATGCTCAGCAGACTTTGGCAGCGCCGGAGCCGGCCTCGTCGGGTTCATCGACGGCGCAGATCTCCGCGCCCAAGGCGCGCAGTTTGCCGACGATATCCTCATAGCCGCGCTCAATATAATTTACGCAGCTGACTTCCGTTGTTCCGTGGGCAGCCAAAGCGACAATGACCATGGCAGCGCCGGCGCGCAGATCACAGGCCTGCATGGGAGCACCGTCAAAGTGGTCGATGCCTTCCACCACGGCGACCTTGCCGTCGACCTGGATATGGGCCCCCAGCCGCTTGAATTCATCCACATAGCGGTAGCGGTTGTCCCAAACGCTTTCTGTAACCACACTGGTGCCTTCTGCCAGGCAGAGGGCAGCCACGATCTGGGGCTGCATATCCGTGGGGAAGCCGGGATAGGGAAGGGTTTTCACATTCGTGCGCTTCAAGGGCGCCGTGCGGCGCACCAGAAGATTGTCGTCCTGCTCTTCGATCTCCACGCCCATTTCCAGCAGCTTGGCGCTGATGCAATCCAGATGCTTGGGAATAATATTCTTGATCAAAACTTCGCCGCCGGTAGCTGCTACGGCTGCCATATAGGTGCCGGCTTCAATTTGGTCGGGGATAATGGAGTAGCTTCCGCCCCGCAGCTGGGGCACGCCGCGCACCTTGATCACATCGGTTCCGGCACCGCGGATATCGGCGCCCATGGAGTTGAGGAAGTTGGCCAGATCTACAATGTGGGGCTCCTTGGCGGCATTCTCGATCACGGTGTTGCCCTCGGCCAAAACCGCGGCCAGCATGACATTCATGGTGGCGCCCACGCTGACCACATCCAGGTAGACCTGGGCTCCGTGGAGGTGTCCTTCGGTGGCACGGGCGTGAATGAAGCCGCCTTCCACCTCGACCTCGGCACCCATGGCTTTGAAGCCCTTGATGTGCTGGTCGATGGGGCGCACGCCGAAATTGCAGCCGCCGGGCATGGTGACTTCGGCCCGGCCAAAACGGCCCAGCAGCGCGCCGATCATATAGTAGGAAGCGCGGATCTTCCGGGCCAGTTCGTAGGGGGTGCGGGTGGAGCGGATGTGTTCGCAGTTGATCTCCACGGCGTGGGGATTCAGGGAGCGCACTTCGGCGCCAAGATCGGTCAGAATATCAAAGATCAGAGAAACATCGCTGATCTGGGGAATGTTCTCGATGCGGCAGGTACCGTTGACCAGCAGAGCGGCAGGAAGAATGGCAACGGCGGCATTCTTTGCGCCGCTGATGGGCACTTCGCCGTGCAGGGGCTTACCGCCCTGAATAATATATTTCTTCAAAGGAAGACACCTCTTTAATCAAGTTCAAAACAGTAAAAACCGAATTGTATCGCAAGGAACGCGCACGCAGCAGGGCACGATTCCATAAAAATCCACATATAGTATACCATCTCTTGCGCCAAAAGCAATAAAAAAACATAGAGATTGGACAAAAAAACACGCAAGGTATGAAAAGTGAAATAAATTCTTTGCCAAGGCAGTGTGAACTCAGCGAACGACGGACACATGGCCGGTCATGGCATTGACGTCGTAGCTGTATGTATTGGTGTCGATTCGGTAAACCGGGGTCAGCAGCAGGGGGATCGAAGCGGTGGTCTGCAGAGTGTAACCGGTGGAGATCCTGGTTATAGTATTGCAGATTCGGCCTTCTTCATTACAATAATCCATCAGGCAAACGGCGGCAGAGCATTTTGTGATGAGGGCTTCGCTTTCCACGGGAGCAGCTGCCGAAGAAAGAAAATACCCGCTGGCTCCGGACAGGTAGCGGTCGCTGAAAGAGAAAACGATGGCGGCGCTGTACACGGCCCGCCCGTCCACATAGGGAAGGGCGGTCACCGTATCGGATGTGCCGGCGGAATCGGTTTGAGCCAGGCGGTAGTGGTCGGGGCAGTAGGT
>CALDMR010000135.1 GCA_937915065.1 uncultured Clostridia bacterium | reverse complement strand
TGCGCGCAGTCCTGTCCGATATTCAGGACGGCACCTTCGCCGGCAAGTGGATCGCCGAGAACAAGAACGGCCGTACCTTCTTCAACTCCAAGCGCGCCATGCTGGCAAAGCACCCCCTGGAAACCGTGGGTGAAAAGCTGCGCAACGAGATGCTGTGGAAGGACGCCGAAGCCGGTGACGCCGGTCTGGACGCAGCTTCCAAGTAAGTCTCCCTTCGAAACAACGAAACGGCCCGCTGCTGAGCAGCGGGCCGCTTTTTCTTTCCCATGATGTATGATTCAGCGGCCCGCGGCAGATCCTGTGTGATATCATCACCGACAGCGGCCATCATAAGGGATATACTCATTTTATCATCCCTCATCTTCCACCCTCACCTATGAAAGGACTCCTGTTTCCATGCAATATCTGATCGTTTTTCTGGAAGGGATCATCACCTTCATCTCTCCCTGCCTGCTGCCCATGCTGCCGATCTATATTTCCTATTTTGCCGGCGGCCAGGCACAAAGCCCGAAAAAAACACTGCTGCGCGCCTCGGGATTTGTCCTGGGCTTCACCATCGTCTTTATGGCCCTGGGCGCTCTGGCCGGTACTCTGGGCAGTTTCCTGACCGCCCATCAGGGCGCCGTAAACCTCGTCTGCGGCCTGATCGTGATCTTCTTCGGCCTTCATTTTCTGGGTGTGTTCAAAATCAATCTGTTCCGGGGCAGCCGGGCAGCTGTACGCAGCCGCGAACTGGGATTTTTCTCCGCCATGGTGTTCGGCTTCATCTTCTCCCTGGGCTGGACTCCCTGCGTGGGTGCATTCCTGGGCAGCGCGCTGATGCTGGCCTCCCAGCAGGGGCATGTGCTCAGCGGCATGCTGATGCTGCTGGTGTATTCTTTGGGGCTGGGCCTGCCGTTCCTGCTCAGCGCCGTGCTGATCGACCGGCTCAAATCCACCTTTGACTGGATCAAGGGCCACTACCGGGTCATCCAGCTGTGCAGCGGCGGCTTTTTGATCCTGGTGGGCATACTGATGGCCACCGGTCTGCTAGGCCAGCTGCTTGCATTCTTATCTTAAAAGGAGGTGTCTCCCTTGAAACAACATAAAATCCTTTGGATCGTTCTGCTATTGGCCGCCCTGCTCATCGGCGCATCCCTGCTCTACACCCGTCTTGCGCCCTCCGGCGGCACGCTGGCTCCCGCCGCCCCCGCCCCGGAAAGCAGCGCGGCGCCGGAACCCGTGGCCGCCCCCGATTTCACGGTCTACGCCACCGACGGCAGCGCCGTCCAGCTGTCCGACTTTGCCGGAACCCCCATCGTGCTGAATTTCTGGGCCAGCTGGTGCGGCCCCTGCAAAAGCGAAATGCCCGCCTTCCAGTCGGCCTACGAAGCATGGGGGCAAGATGTGAAATTTGTCATGGTCAACATGACCGGCGGCCGTGAAACCCTGGAAAGCGCCGCCGCTTATGTGGCAGAGCAGGGCTTCACCTTCCCCGTTTTCTACGACACCGAAGCCGACGCCGCCATCACTTACGGCGTGCGCACTCTGCCCACCACCTATTTTATTGACGCCGACGGCTTCCTCGTTGCCCAGGCCCGTTCCGCATTGGATCAGGAAACGCTGCAAACCGGCATCGACATGATCCTGCCCTGAGCCCTGCGCCAAAACAGCGCCGCCCATTCTACACAAAGAATGGGCGGCGCTGTTTTTTTATTCATATTTCTTCGCCACATACATCATCGGAACAAAAAATCCCAGCACCGCGGCCAACAGCAGGAAGAGCCAGCCCATGGGCGGCAAGATCATCCTCAGCAGCAGGCAAAGGGGCGGTAATCCTACCGACGCCCCCATCATCCACCAGCGGCAAACCCGAACAATATGGGGCCAGTTGCGGTTATTGAGGGCAATCCCTGCCAGATTCATGCGGAACACGCCGTCACTGTAACTGGTGATCCGGTTCTCATCATAATACCCCGGCAGCACTTCCCGAACGCCAAAACAAAAATAGGCGCCGAAGCCCAGGCACATGCCCTCGATCATCAGCACATTCCAAAACAGCCACGGCTCCATCGCTCCCCACAGCAGCACAGCCGCCGTTCCCAGTGCCGCCGGAAGCAAACACAGCCACCAGCGCCGCTTCCATTTCTGCCATTCCTCCTGCCGCCGCTGCGATTCTTCCGCAGAAAGCCGAAGGCTCTGTTCCACCAGCGCCTCCACTTCCCCGGGGGGCAGCGGGCGATCCGGCTCCATCCGCGTTCCCCGCAGCAATTCCGTCACGCTGACGCCCAGCAGTTCCGCCAGTGGGATTAGTAAAGCCGCGTCCGGCATACTCAGGCCCGTCTCCCTTAATTAAAGATATTGTTGGGTAAAAAAGAAAGGTCAGTCGATT
>CALDMR010000134.1 GCA_937915065.1 uncultured Clostridia bacterium | reverse complement strand
TCATGGTTGTGCCGCCGCCAATCAGGGCAATGGGCTTATTGCCCGCCATCTGCAGGCGCTTCATCAGGGTCAGCGCCATAAAGTGTCCGGCGGTCAGGCTGTCGGCAGTACAGTCAAAGCCGATGTAAAAAGTGGCTTTGCCGGCGTTGATCATTTCAGAGATCTCTTCTTCATTGGTGACCTGGGCAATCAGGCCGCGCCGTTTCAGTTCTTCATAACAAGTCATGTTTGTTCTCCTTTATTTTCTAAAATTTAATATTCTTATTCTTGCGTATTTTATGATAACAAGGGTGATGCAGGAGGAGATCCATTCTGCTCCTTTTTATCCCGGCGGTTCAGCATCAGTTGATAAAAGACCACACCGCATACAACAATAGCTGCTCCCAGCAAAGACAGGGGGCCCATAAGTTCTCCGTAAAACACGGCCACCAAAATAGGGTTCAGCACCGGCTCAATCCCCGAGATCAGGCTGGCTGCCACAGGCGGAGTCGTTTTCAGACCAATCGCAAGGCACAGGAAAGCCAGTCCCGTTTGCGCCGCCCCTAAAAACAGCATACTGACCAGCGCCGTACCCGTCAGCAGCGGCTGTCCCGGCAGAAACGGCAAACCGATAACCACACTCATCACAGCCCCCCAGAATACTGAGGAAACTGCATCCCCCTCCGGCATGTCGTTGAGCAGAAACACCACAGCATAGGCTACGCCGGCAAGCAAAGCCAGGGCATCTCCGGCCATACGGCCGCCGCCCAGACTCTCTATAAAAAAGCACACCACACCGAGAAATACCACCGCACAGGCCGTCAAATCCAGGCGGGTTGCCCGTCGGCGCAAAAACAGAGCCGACAGCAAAATCACAAAAATGGGAGCGGTATACTGCAGCACGATGGAATTGGCTGCTGTTGTCATTTTGTTGGCCAGGGCAAAGAGTACATTGGTGCCGCAGACCGCTGCCGCTCCCAACAGAATCCAACGGTTCAGTTTCGGTTTCTGCCTCCTGATTCCAAAATAGATCAGATAGACTGCCAAGGCAATGGTGCAGCGCCCGCAGTTGAGCGCCACGCCACCCCAGGGCACCAGCTTCATACAAAGCCCGCCGGTGCTGTACAGCACTGCGGCCAGCAATACAAACAGCATGCCCCTTTGACGCGCAGACAAACACATCCCCCCATCCAATCAAAACGCAAAAACGCCCTCTGTCCTACGGGACAGAGGGCGTTCAAATTTCACGCGGTACCACCTCTGGTTCGCCGATTCCTTGCGAAAACGGCCTCACGCCATGCAAACACATGGCCTGCGCAATATCGGGCGCACCCGGCCAACCCTACTGGCAATCCGTTCGGGCGGCAGCTCCGGGGGGTATTCGCCAAGGCGCCCTCTCTCCCTTTCACCCAACCGGGAGTTCTCTTTGCAGGGCTGCACAGGGTTACTCTTCCCCGTCATCGCTGATGCATGGAACTATATCACATTTCCCCAGCCTTTGTCAACTGCCAATCTGCCCCGCCCTTTGGATTTACTTTCCGCCCGCGCCGTGATACAATCATGGTCAGGCGCAGATCCCCGTCTGCCCGGCAGACTTATGATTGAAGCAAGGAGCAGTGGTGCAAGTGGATCTGAATATCCAAAAATACAGAGCCTTTCTGAAAACCGTGGAATACGGCAGCTTCACCAAAGCAGCCGAAGCCCTGTCTTACTCCCAGTCTGGCATCAGCCGCATGATCAGTGACCTGGAGAAGGAATGGAAGGTGCCTTTGTTGGAGCGCAGCCGCGCCGGCGTACGGCTCACCTCCGACGGGCTGATGCTGCTCGATCAGATCAGGCGCGTTTGCGCGGAATATGAAAAACTGCAAACCCAGGTGGATGAACTGAACGGTCTTCAATCCGGTCTGATCCGCATCGGCACCTTTTCCAGCGTGGCCACCCACTGGCTGCCCAATATCATCAAGGCTTTTCAAAAGGACTATCCCAATATTGACTATGAATTGCTGCTGGGCGATTATACGGAAATCGAAACCTGGATCCTGGAGGGGCGGGTGGACTGCGGCTTTCTGCTGCTGCCGGTTCGGACGGAATTGGAAACCATTCCCCTGGCCCGGGATGAGCTGCTCGCAGTGCTTCCGGAAGGCCATCCCCTGGCCGACCGCCCCAGCTTTCCGGTAGACGCCCTGTGCAGCGAACCCTTTATGCTGCTGGAAAAGGGCGGGCGCACTGAAATTTCAGAAATTTTTGCCCGCCACGGCCTCACGCCGGATGTCCGCTTCACCACCCTGGATGACTATGCCATCATGTCCATGGTGGAAAGCGGCCTGGGTATCAGTGTGCTGCCCCAATTGATTTTAAAACGCGCCCCCTATCGGATCGTTGCAAAACCGCTGGACACACCGGCCTACCGCAATATCGCCCTGGCCCTGCGCAGCCGCAAAAATGCTTCGTTGGCCGTCAAGCGATTTTTGGGATATCTGGAATACCGATAAAAAAACGGAACAGGCTGCTGCCTGTTCCGTTTTTTACTGTATAGCACGCAGTGTGCCGCATCAATAGGTGCCCAGGTTTGCAGAGTCGTTTCCTTCATCGTTTTCGGTGAAGGTATAGTCGTTACCGGGCAGAATGGCATTGAGGACAATACCTGCGATGGCGGCCACAGCCAGGCCTGTGAGCGTGATGGATGTACCGGCGACCATAAAGGTCAGGCCGGAAGAGAAGCCCAGGCCGCACACCAGAATCACCGCAGCGATGATCAGATTGCGGGACTTGGTGAAATCCACCTTGCTTTCCACCACATTGCGCACACCGATGGCAGAAATCATACCGTAGAGCATAAAGCTGACGCCGCCAATGATAGAGGTCGGCATAGAAGCAATGATATCGGCAAACTTAGGCACGAAACTGAGGATAATCGCGTAAACAGCAGCCAGACGGATGACCCGGGGATCGTGAACCCGGGACAATACCAGCACGCCAGTGTTCTCGCCGTAGGTCGTGTTGGCGGGGCCGCCGAACATTGCTGCCAGAGCTGTGGCAATACCGTCGCCCATCAGCGTGCGGTGCAGGCCGGGATTGGCCAGGAAATTCTTCCCCACAGTGGCAGAGATGGCAGACATGTCGCCAATATGCTCCATCATTGTGGCCAGCGCGATGGGCGCCATAACCAGGATAGCGGTAATGTCGAATTTGCACACCTGCACCGGGGGCAGTCCGATCCAGTTGGCTTCTGCCACGGCGGCAAAGTTCAAAATCGCACTGCCGTCAGGATTTGTGATGCCCGCAGCATGCATTCCCATTGCGACCAGATAAGAGATCACCACGCCCAACAGAATGGGAATGATCTTAAACATACCCTTACCCCAGATGTTAAAGAACACGATGACCGCCAGCGCCACGATTGCCAAAAACCAGTTGGTAGAAGCGTTAGACACAGCGGAGGGCGCCAGCGTCAGGCCGATGCAGATAATGATAGGCCCCGTAACCACCGGGGGCAGGAAGCGCATCACCCGGGAAACGCCCACGGTTTTGATGATCGCGGCCAGCACCAGATACATCAAACCCGCCACCACGATGCCGCCGCAAGCATAGGGCAAACGCTCGCTCATGGGCATACCGGCGAAAATGCCGGTATCCAGGGTGGCAATTGTCTGAAAACCGCCCAGGAAGGCAAAGGATGATCCCAGGAACGCAGGCACCTGGAACTTTGTACACAGGTGGAAAAACAGGGTGCCTAAACCGGCAAACAGCAGCGTAACCTGAATGGACAGACCGTAGGACGCGCCGTTTTCGGTAAAGTAAATCCCCGTCAGGATCGGAACCAGAATGGTGGCACCGAACATGGCAAACATGTGCTGCAGGCCCAGAATTGCCATTTTGGGCCTGCCCAGCGTACGCGCATCGCGGATCGGCTGCTGGGCATTGGAATCGTTGCTCATAAAATACACTCACTCTCTTTTCTCTTTTTTTGCAGGCCCCCCCGGGCCCAAAAAAAGCAACCGCTTCGGCCGAAAATCAAAAGCGATTGCCAAAAAACGGCAAGCAGAACACAATGCATATTGCCGTATTCTTTTTTATGGTAGCAGAAACACGAAAAAAATGCAAGGGGTAAATCCTGGAAAGGTGCAGTATACACACGAATCCGCCTCTTGCGTTTCCTGGCATATTTTCGTATAATGGCAAAGTTAGCTTGCGAAAAAGGAATGACAAATCATCTATGAACACCAAACAAATTCGAAATACCTTGCTTCTTGTATTCACTGCCCTGGTCTGGGGCTGCGCTTTCGTGGCGCAGAGCGTAGGCGCAGAATATGTGGGAGCTTTCACATTTCTGGCGGCCCGCAGCTGGCTGGCCGGGGCAGCGCTGCTTCCGCTGCTCATATTTCTGCGCCCCAAGAGCGCCGCTCCGCCCTGCCCGGACAAGTGCCCTGCATCCGTTCGTCAAGAGCGGCGCACCTTGCTCATGGGCGGTGCAGCCTGTGGCTTCTTCCTCTTCATGGCTTCTGCCGCCCAGCAGATGGGCGTTGCCCACACGACCGCCGCAAAAGCAGGATTCATCACCTCGATGTATGTAATCATTGTCCCCATCATCTCCCTGCTGCTGGGCCGCAAGGTGGGCAAAAAGATCTGGCTGTGCGTGGCGCTGGGAGTTGTTGGACTGTACCTGCTGTGCATTACTGATTCTCTGGCGCTCAGCCGGGGCGATGCCACGGTGCTCCTGTGCGCCCTGCTTTTTTCCGGCCACATTATGACAGTGGATCATTTCTCTCCTAAAACCGACGGCATCCGCATGAGCTGCATCCAGTTTTTTGTGTGCGCCGTCCTGTCCACGATCTGCATGTTTCTCTTCGAACAGCCCTCCTGGCAAGCCATCCAGGCAGCTGCACTGCCCATTCTCTATGCCGGCATCCTGAGTTCCGGCGTGGGCTACACCCTGCAGATCGTCGCCCAAAAGGGGCTCAATCCCACGGTCGCCAGTTTGGCCATGTCCCTGGAAAGCGTGTTCAGCGCCCTGGCCGGATGGGTGATTTTGGGCCAGGGGCTTACTGCCAGGGAATTGAGCGGTTGTGCCCTTATGTTCATTGCCATCGTACTGGCCCAGCTTCCCGACAAGCTGCTTTCTAAAAAGAAACAGACCCTTCCGGAACCTTAAAACAAGGAAATGAGGTGTTTTTTCCATGCTGCTTTTTGACTTGGACGGTACCCTGGTGGATTCCTCCGGCATCTGGCTCCAAATCGACCTGGACTTCACTGCCCGCCGCGGGCTGCCCCACACCAAGGAATATCATGACTTTGTGGCCCACACCACCGCTCCCGCAGCGGCCCGGTTTACAAAAGATTATTACCATCTCAACGAGAGCCCGGAAGAGATCATGCAGGAATGGAGCGATCAAGCCCTGTATGAGTATTCCCATAACATTCTGCCAAAGCCTTATGTGCGCACCTATCTGGAGCAGTGCCGCGCAGCCGGAGAAGAAATGGTGATCCTGACCTCCAGCGCACCGGAACTGTGCCGGGCCACACTTAAGAAAAATGATTTGGCTCCGTATTTCAGCCGCCTGTTTTTCGCCCAGGAATTTGGTTTGGAAAAGAGGGATCCCGCGCTGTTTCATGCGGTGGCCCGGGAATTGAACACCACTCCCGAAGCATGTCTGCTCTACGATGACTCTCCGGTGGCTTGCCGGGGCGCCAAAGAGGCCGGCTTTCAGGTGACCGGCGTGTATGACCACATCTTTTCCGATCACGAAGCGGAGATGCGCAGCTTTTGTGACTGCTATATCCGTGACTTCTCCGAACTCCTGGGTTCCTGACTTTGGTACAGCGAACCGTTTCTCCGAACGAAATAATACCGCCCCGGCTGCCGTTTCAGGCCGCCGGGGCGAATTTTTTATCCTTATTCCTTGACCAGATAGGCTCCGGCAGATTTCAGCATCAGCCGCTTGGTGCCCACTTCGTCAAAAGCAATCTCCAACAGGGCATCGCCGCCCATGGGCTGAATACTCAGCACCATGCCCCTGCCAAATGCCTTGTGGCGCACCATATCCCCCTGCTTAAGAGACAGGCCGCCGCGTACAGGAGAACTCCCCGCACTGCTCCCCCGCTCCACTGTTCGCCGGGATGCGGAACGGCCCGGCACAGCGGAAACCCGTTCTCCGGATTTTGCTCCGGCAGAGACTCCGGCATAGCCGGAAAAGCCGGAGAAACCGGAAAAACCGTAGTCCACATTCCGGCGCTCCATCCGTTCGGGCCGCTGCTCCTGCTGTTTGCCTGCCCAATCCCGGTTTTCCTCAGGGATCTCCGCCAAAAAGCGGGAAGGCGGGTTTGTTGTAGTATGGCCGAACAGCATACGCTGGCGTGCGTTGGTCATGGTCAAGTGCTCCTTGGCCCGGGTCATAGCCACATA
>CALDMR010000133.1 GCA_937915065.1 uncultured Clostridia bacterium | reverse complement strand
TCCTCCGCCAGCCGCCGGCGCCCCTTTCCCGTCAGCCAGCAGCAGCACCGCAAATGCCCTCCTTCAGTTTGCTTTTCAGGCCTGCACTGCGCCCTCCCTTCCCAGCGCATGCAAAACGGGATACAGCTCCTCACAGCACCAATAGTGGCGTTTTATCTTTTCGCCCGCATGCGGGCATATGCCTCGGAAACCTATGCATCTATTGCATCTATATCTGCATCATATATCGGTTTCTGAGGCATATCAACCCACTAAAAAGTATTTTTTATGGCCGGTAAACGCCGGATATATGAATACAGCGAACACTCTGGTACGGATAGGTAGACAGCGGCCGTTGATCCGCATCGTCGCTATGGGCTGCCAAAAGAATATTTTCCGGCGTAACCGGATATTTTACGGATACCACCACCGGTGTATGCCGGTACTGTATGCCATCAAAAGAGAGCTGCAAAAGATCACCGGGCTCCATACGATCCAGCGTACTCTCCTGCCCTAACGGCCCCACAGATTGCACTTCCCGGGTTAGAAAATCAAATAGATAGGGCACCCCCGTCCAAGAAGGGGATTTCCGGTTGGCATCAATATAATACCAACCAAAGGTTGGCATAAAATTCATAATACCCGCCCCAGCAAATAGGCACTGAGACGCAAAGTTGGTACAGTCACCGCCGATGGTCTCATAATCATAAAAACGCGGATTGCGTGCGTATGCCCACCGGTGGGCATACGCTACCGCCGCTGCTCGATCATACATGTATAGCTTCAACACTTTACACCTCTTTCTCCGCCATTTTCAGCCTATGCAGCAAAGGAAAGTGATGTGAAAAGGCGATGAGCTCCAAAAACAGCCGAAAAGTATTATAGCTTTACAGTTGTTGTAAATCAAGAAAAATAGCCCGTCAGCATTACGCTGACGGGCTGTTTCCTTTTGTTTGGTTTTCAGAATACACTTACTGATTGCTCAACTCGTGGGCGTGGCCTGCGCAGCCGAGAACATCCACCAACTTGTGCTTAACCAGTTCCTTGATATTTGCACGGGCGGGTTTCAGATACTCGCGGGGATCAAACTTCTCGGGGTGCTGGCTGAAGAACTGGCGAACTGTACCGGTCATAGCCAGGCGCAGATCCGAGTCAATGTTGATCTTACAGACAGACAGGGTAGCCGCCTTACGCAGCTGCTCTTCAGGGATGCCGACTGCGTCCGGCATATTGCCGCCGTTTTCGTTGACCATCTTGACATACTCCTGAGGAACAGAGGAAGAACCATGCAGCACAATCGGGAAACCAGGCAACCGCTTGGAAACCTCTTCCAACACATCGAAACGCAGGGGAGGCGGCACCAGAATGCCCTTTTCATTGCGGGTGCACTGGGCAGCAGTAAACTTATAGGCGCCGTGACTGGTGCCGATCGCAATGGCCAGAGAATCACAGCCAGTCTTGCTGACGAATTCCTCCACCTCTTCAGGGCGGGTATAGGATGCAGCATCGGCGGCCACATTGACTTCGTCCTCAATGCCGGCCAAAGTGCCCAGCTCAGCCTCAACTACCACGCCATGATCGTGGGCATACTCGACAACCTTGCGGGTCAGCTCAATATTCTCAGCGAAAGGCTTGGAAGAAGCGTCGATCATAACAGAGGTAAAGCCGCCGTCAATGCAGCTCTTGCACAGCTCAAAAGTATCGCCGTGATCCAGATGCAGGCAGATGGGCAAGCCAGTCTCGATCACAGCAGCTTCCACCAGCTTCATCAGATAGGTGTGGTTTGCATAGGCGCGGGCTCCCTTAGAAACCTGCAGGATCAGTGGAGCATCTACTTCCTGGGCTGCCTCGGTAATACCCTGAATGATTTCCATGTTGTTGACGTTGAAAGCACCGATCGCGTAGCCGCCATGATATGCCTTCTCGAACATCTCTTTGGATGAAACAAGTGCCATGAAACTTCATCTCCTAACAAATTTATACTTGAATTTTAACAATAATGCGGTATAAATGCAAGCCTATTTCTGTGATTTCTGTTCTTGAGCACTATACATTTTTGCAAAAACATGGTAAAATAAACAAAGAATCCAGTTTTCTATGGCGCCATGCCTCTTTGGCAGCGTCTGCGTGAAAAGAAAGATTTGGAGGTAATTAAAAAATGAGCGAATTAAAAGGTGCATGCATTATCGGCCAGTCCGGCGGCCCCACATCCGTCATTAACGCCAGTGCCCTCGGCGTGATTGAAACGGCATTAAAGTCCGGCTCTATTACCCGCGTATTGGGCGCAGAACATGGTATTGTCGGCGTTCTGAACGACCGCCTGTTTGACATGGGCGCGGAAGATCCCGCGGAGCTGTCCCTTTTGAAGTATACCCCCTCCTCTGCCCTTGGCTCCTGCCGCTATAAGATGAAAGACCCCGATGTAGATGATGCCGATTATAAGCGCATTCTGGAAATTTTCCAGAAGTACAATGTCCGCTATTTCTTTTACAACGGCGGCAACGACTCCATGGATACCTGCAACAAAATCAGCAAATATATGCAGAAAGTCGGCTATGAGTGCCGCGTAATGGGCGTTCCCAAGACCATTGACAACGACCTTTTCGGTACGGATCACTGCCCCGGCTACGGCAGCGCCGCCAAATATATTGCCACCTCCTGCATGGAGGTTTATCACGATGCCCGGGTATACGATACCGGCATGGTCGTAATCATTGAAATCATGGGCCGCCACGCTGGCTGGCTAGCTGCCTCCGCTGCCTTGGCTTCGGCCTATGGATGCGGCCCCGATTTGATTTATCTGCCCGAAACGGATTTTGATATGGATCAGTTCCTGGGTGATGTAGACCGGGTATACAAGGAAAAGGGCAACTGTCTGGTGGCCGTATCCGAAGGCATCCACTACCCCGATGGCAGTTTTGTATCTGAGGCCTCTGCTACTGATGGCTTCGGCCATGCCCAGTTGGGCGGTTTGGCCCCCACCTTGGCCGACCTGGCAAAGACCCGCACCGGCGCCAAGGTTCGCGGTATCGAACTGAGCCTGCTCCAGCGCTGCGCCGCCCACTTAGCGTCTGAAACAGATATTGAAGAGTCCTACATGGCTGGTAAGGCTGCCGTAGAAAATGCTGTGGCCGGTGTAACAGATCGTATGATCGCCTTTGAGCGCTGCTATGAGGATGGCAAATATGTCTGCAAGACCAAATTGCTGAACCTGACTGATGTTGCCAACACCGAAAAGAAGGTTCCGTTGGAGTGGATCAACAAGGATGGAAACGGCATGACCCAGGAATATATCGACTATGTTCTGCCCTTGATCCAGGGAACACCGGATCACCCCATGACCGACTCCCTCCCCCGCTTTGCCCGGCTGAAAAAAGTTCTGGCAAAATAAAAATCCAATTTTATGCTATGAAAAAGCCGGAGCATCTGCTCCGGCTTTTTTGTTTTACGAATACTGAGCTTGCAAACTGATTCATAAAAAACAGCGAAGCATCCGCTTCGCTGTTTTTTATAGATGTTATGCTTTTGCAGCAGACTTTTTGCCAATCTTCTTCAAGTTGACCCACAGAGGACCTGCGATAAACACGGAAGAATAGGTACCGCTCAGAATACCAATCACCAGTGCAATGGCAAAATTCTGAATGGACGGCACACCAAGGATCAGAATCAACAGAATCGGGATCAGTGTAGTGATCGAGGTGTTGATACTTCTGGACAATGTCTGGCGGATACTGCGATCCGTGACATCGCCGAAAATCTTGATGTCAGAAATGCTCTTGGAGTTTTCACGGACACGATCGAATACCACG
>CALDMR010000132.1 GCA_937915065.1 uncultured Clostridia bacterium | reverse complement strand
CCGCCACAGCCTTGCCCCGACCCCCCCCGCCGATATTGCCGGGATTGATGCGGATCTTATCAATGCCGGAATCCACACATTGCAGCGCCAGTTTATAATCGAAATGAATATCTGCCACCAAAGGGATCCCGATCCGGGAACGGATCCGGCCCACAGCCCGGGCTGCTGCCAGATCCGGCACTGCCACGCGGACGATCTCGCAGCCCGCCTGCTCCAGCCTGTGAATCTGCTCCACCGTGGCTTCCACATCCGCCGTGTCCGTATTGCACATGGATTGGATCGCCACCGGCGCACCGCCGCCTACGGGAACGGTACCCACATGGATCTGCTTTGTCATCTGCCGCGCACCTTCCTTATACAAACAATTTCGCGATATCGCTCAATGTGACCACCAGCATAAACAGCATCAGCGCCACAAAACCGGCATAGTTCAAATAGCCCGCGTATTTGGGGTTCACCCGCCGACCGGTGACCTTTTCAATCAAAGCCGTGGCATACATCAAAAAGATTTGGCCGCCATCCAACGCCGGAATGGGCAGCAGATTCATCACCGCAAGGTTGATGGCAATAAATGCCGCGAGATAGCCAATATTGGCCAGAGCAATCAAGGGCGAGGCCGCACTTTCTCCCACATCGGAAATCGTCGTCACAATGCCCACCGGCCCGGCCATATCAGACAAGCCCACCTGCCCGGTAATCAGCATTTTCAAGCTGTACCACACCATGCGGACAAAGTCCACTGCATTCAAGCAAGCCGTTTTGATCTTGACCATGGGCGTGGCTTCCACAGTTTCGCCAAAGTTCAGCCCAAAGCGCACCGAGGTCGTTCCATCGGCATTCGGATAAGCTTTTGGTGACAAGGGAAGGTCCTTTACAGTTACACGTTCACCAGAACGCAGCACCACAAAATCATAGCTCTCCCCATCGCCCATATTCAGAAAAACAGAAATATCCTCATACAAATAGACCCGCTCGCCGTCAACGCTCAAGATCCGGTCTCCGGTCTGCAGCCCCTGGGCGCCCTGCGCTGTAAATCCATCGGCAAAGCCTGTAATCACCGGCTCATACACAAAGGCAAGGTTGCTGCACAGGATGAGCAGGATCAAAAAACCGGCCAAAAAATTCATGAAAGCGCCGGCGGCAAAAATCACAAAGCGGGCCAGCATTCCCTTATTTTGCAGCGCCCGGGGATCTTCCGAAGCCCCCTCTTCTCCCTCCATGGCGCAAAAACCGCCAATGGGCAGAAGGCGCAGCGAATAATCTGTTTCGCCCCGGGTCTTCTGGAAGATAACGGGGCCCATACCGATGGAAAACTCATTGACCCGCACGCCAAAGGCCTTGGCCGCCACAAAGTGGCCCAACTCATGCACAGCAATGAGCACGCCGAAGATCAGAATCGCAATGATAATATACATGAACTGCGTAAGCTCCTTATTTCAGATGCTGATATGCTTCTCGAACAGCAGCGCGGGCCTCCGCGTCCGCCTGTAAAATCTCGTCCAGGGTGGGACTCTGCTTAGGCGAAACATGCTCCAACGCAAAGCCCACCAGTTCCGGAATCTGCCCAAAAACAATGCGATCCTGCAAAAACAGTTCCACTGCCGCTTCATTTGCCCCGTTCAGCACTGCACAGGCCGTGCCTCCGGTCTTGGCCGCCTGCATGGCCAAAGCCAGGCAGGGAAAGGCTTCCAGATCCGGCGCGGCAAAGGTAAATGCCCCGCACTTCACCAGATCCAACGGCGCCACTCGGGACGGTTTGCGGTAGGGATGGGTCAGCGCATACTGGATCTGCAGGCGCATATCATGATCTCCCATTTGGGCCAGAATCGCACCGTCGCAAAACTCCACCATGGAGTGAATGATGCTCTCCCGGTGGATCACCACGCCGACCTGCTCCAAAGGCAGCCGGTACAAGCGCATGGCCTCGATGATCTCCAGGCCCTTATTCATCAAAGACGCGCTGTCCAAAGTAACTTTATCACCCATGCTCCAGTTGGGATTTTTCAGGGCCTCGGCCCGGGTCGCATGATAAATTTCCTTCCCCGACCGGCCAAAAAAGGTTCCGCCGGAGCAGGTGAGAATCAGCTGGCGGATTTCTCCGCGATCCCGGCAGGCCTGCAGGCACTGGAAAATCGCCGAGTGTTCGCTGTCCACCGGCACAATCTCCGCGCCGTGCTCAGCCGCGGCGGCCATAACCAGTTCCCCGGCACTGACCAGAGTTTCCTTATTGGCCAAAGCAATCTTTTTTCCCTTTTCAATGGCGGCCAGGGTGGGCTTCAGGCATACCATGCCCACTACGGCCGTCAATACCGTATCCGCCTCTTCGATGGACGCAGCCGCCAGCAGACCATCCATGCCGGAGCGAACCTCCACATCCAGATCGGAAAGCCGCTGGCGCAGCTGGTCAGCGCTGGCCGCATCATAAAGCACAACAAGACGCGGAAGATACTTCCGCGTCTGCTGTTCGATCAAATCAACGCTGTGGTGGGCTGCCAAAGCAGCCACCCGGATGCCCAACTGATCCACAACATCCAGCGTCTGCGTACCGATAGATCCTGTTGAACCCAGGATAGAAATGCATTTTGTCATTCGTGTTCCTCTTATGATCGAAAGTCTCAATAAAAAATAGGGATCAGGCAAAGCAGCAGTTCCAGCGCCGGTGCAGCAAAAATCACGCTGTCAAACCGATCCAGTACGCCGCCGTGCCCCATAAACAGTTTGCCATAATCTTTGATGCCGCATTCCCGCTTGATAAAGGAAAACACCAGATCTCCAAATTGGGAAATGATGCTCATGGGAATGCCCAACAGCGCCAAGGCCACATAGTTCGGCTTCATGCCGAAGCCATACTGGGCCAGCAATCCGAACAATACACCGCCGATCACAGCAAAGAGGATTGCTCCCACAGCCCCCTCCACCGTTTTTTTCGGCGACAGTTTCGGCACCAGCTTATGCTTTCCGCAGAAGCGGCCCACAAAATAGCCGCCGGCATCGCTGATAAAAGGATAAATCAGCGGCAGGGCAAAAATCAGCCGCGAATCCATGGCCGCCTCCAGCCGCAAAAACGCAGACAGGAAGCAGGGCACGATCAACGCGCCGAAAAACGCTGCACTGACCATGGAAAACCGAATCTCACCCTGATGCATCATACCGACCAAAAAGCAGACGATCACCATCAAAAAGGCCGCTGCCAACAGCAGATGCAAATCCGATCCCAGATATGTCCACATAGGGATAAATGCCGCAAAAATACAGGAGCAAACGCATAATTCTTTCCGGCGCGCCAAGCCGGTGGCCCATAAAAGTTCATATACGCCGATGGCTGCCAGGACAGAAAGTGCCAGTGCAATGCCCCAAATCGGAGCAAACGCCACCAACAGCACTGCGACCGGAAGCCAGATCACAGCCGTTAAAATACGCTTTGCCATCAAATTCCTCCATATCTGCGATGCCGGCTCTGGTATTCCACGATTGCCGCATCGAGATGTTCTTTTTTAAAGTCCGGCCACAACGTGTCCGTAAAAATCCACTCCGCATAAGCGCACTGCCAGAGCAGGAAATTAGAAACCCGCTTTTCTCCGCCGGGGCGGATGATCAAATCCGGATCCGGCAGCCCCGCAGTGGTCAGATAGGCGCCAAAGGCCGCCTCGTCCAACTCCGCAGGCGTCCGCTCTCCCGCTGCGCAATCGCCCGCAAAAGCCCGGGCCGCCCGCAAGATTTCGTCGCGCCCGCCATAGTTCAGGCAGATATTGGCCTGGAATCCATCCAGCGTGGCGGAGATCGCGTTGGTTTCCGCCGCCAGCTTTTGCAGCTCGGGCGACAGGGCGCTCAAATCGCCCAGAAACCGCAGGCGAATATTATCCTTCGCCATGGTATCGATGGCCTCCAGCAAATACTTTTTCAAAAGGCCCATAATGGTGTCCACCTCATCCCGGGGGCGCTTCCAATTTTCCGTGGAAAAAGCGTACACCGTTAAGTAATCCACGCCCAGATCCTTGCAGTAGGTAGCGATGGTGCGGAACACCTCCGCCCCCACCTTGTGGCCAGCGGTGCGAGGCAGGCCGCGCTTCTTGGCCCAGCGGCCGTTGCCGTCCATAATAATAGCGATGTGGCGGGGCAGGTGGGCAACATCCACCAACCCCGCCTTCGCATTCTCTGATTTTGACAGAAAAAACGCCATGGCTTAAACAGACATCAACTCTTTCTGCTTTTTATCCAGCAGCGTGTCGATCTCCTTGCACATTTTATCGGTCAGATCCTGCATATCCTTTTCGATATCTTTCAGATCATCGTCAGTAATTTCGGACTTCTTCTTCTGGGCCTTAAAAGTGTCCATGGCATCGCGGCGAATATTGCGGATGGCGATTTTGCCGTTTTCCGCATACTTGCGAACCTGCTTTGTCAGCTCCATACGGCGCTCCTCGGTGAGCTGAGGGAACGACAGGCGGATGCTGCTGCCATCGTTCTGCGGATGAATGCCCAAATCAGATTCATTCAGTGCCTTTTCGATCAGTTTCAAGGCAGCTTTATCCCAGGGCTGGATCACCAAGGTGCGGGAGTCGGGCGAAGTAATACCGCCAATCTGGTTAATGGGCGTGGGAACGCCATAATACTCTACACGGATCTTATCGAGAACCTGCGCATTGGCACGGCCGGCGCGAACGCTGCCGAAATCACCCTGCAGGGATTCGATGGTCTTCTTCATTTTTTCCTCGTAAATACGATATTCTTCCTTCATCATTTTAATCCTCCTTCACAATTGTGCCCACGTTTTCACCGCAAATAGCGCGGATGATATTCTGGGGATCCTCCAGCGCAAACAGGAGCACCGGGATCTTATTGTCCATGGACAGCGAAGTGGCCGTGGAATCCATCACGCTCAGATGCTGGGCCAGCACATCATCGTAGCTGATCTGGTCGTACTTCTTTGCATTGGGATTCTGCATGGGGTCAGAATCATACACACCGTCCACATTTTTAGCCAACAAAATCACGTCGGCATTGATCTCCGCAGCACGCAGCACCGCGGCAGTATCCGTGGAGAAGTAGGGGTTTCCGGTGCCGCAGCCAAAGATAACCACGCTGCCCTTTTCCAGCTGATGTACAGCCCGCAGACGAATGTACGGCTCGGCAATGGCACGCATTTCGATTGCCGTCTGCACACGGACAGGAACGCCTTTCTGCTCCAGCACATCGGCCACCGCCAGGCAGTTCATTACCGTGGCCAGCATACCCATGTGGTCGGCACGGGTACGCTCCATTTTGCCGGTACCGTTTTTCACGCCGCGCCAGAAGTTGCCTCCGCCGACCACGATGCCAACCTCGACACCCATGTCGACACACTGCTTCACCACGTCACACACATTGCCGATCACATCAAAATCAAGGCCAAAATGTTTCTCTCCCGCCAGAGCTTCACCGCTGATCTTCAGCAGGACTCTTTTATATTGGGGCGTTTGCATTCTGTATTCCCTCCATATCTGTTTCTATCCAGGATCGATCCGAAAGCAGACCAATCCTTTCTTATTTTATCTTATTTTCGTTCTTTTGCATAGGGGAAAAATGAAAGTTTTTCTCTTTCTTCTCAAATTTTGTCAGCAGACACAACCTCTGCCGGCAGTTCACCCCCCAGCATACGCAAAAGGAGGACGCCCCCGGGGGGGACGTCCTCTTTTCACACGGCCGCGCTTAACTCAAACTTGCAGCATAGCGTTTACAGCGCCGATCAGTTCATCCTTTCCCACGCCGGTCTCCGCCGAGAATGGGATCACCCGGGCTTCCCCTTCCGGACACAGCGTATCCCGAATCCGGGCCAGATTAGGCTCGATCTCGCTTTTTTTCAGCTTGTCCAGCTTGTTGGCCACAATAAGCACCGGACAGCCGCTTTCATAAAACCACTGAATCATGGTCAAGTCGTCCGCCGTGGGTTTATGACGGGCATCCACGATCTGCACGCCCAGAGAAATCAGGCCCGCAGCAAAATACCGCTCCATCAGCCGCCCCCAGCGATACCGCTCCGCCTTGGAAACCTTGGCATAACCGTATCCGGGCAGATCCACCAGATAGGCTTTCCCGTCGATCTTAAAATAGTTGATCTGCGAGGTTTTTCCGGGCGTTGCACCCACATGGGCAAAATTCTTACGCCCCAGCACCCGATTGATCACCGAAGACTTTCCCACATTGGAGCGTCCTGCAAAGGCAATCTGGGGCAGACCGTCCCGCAAAAACTTGGATGGCTCCACAGCAGACAGGATAAATTCAGCCTTATTAAAATTCAACGCTTTCCCTCCTCCCAGTCTCATTGGCGAAGGGAGGCGCCTTTACCGGTTTTCTTCCCGGTACCGGCAGCCGCCTTTCGGGATGCAGCTTTCTTCGCTCCTCCCACCTGCGGCAGCGCCTGGGCAAGCACCTCGTCAATAGTCTCCACAGGAACAAAGGTGAGCTGGGCGCGCACCGTCTGATCGATCTCCTCCAGATCCGGCTCATTGCCCTTGGGGATCAGCACTGTTTTAACGCCGTTGCGCAGAGCCGCCATGGTCTTTTCCCGCAGCCCGCCAATGGGCAGCACGCGGCCATGAAGGGAGATCTCACCGGTCATGGCCAGGTCACGGCGCACCGTCTGCCCCGCCAGCGCCGAAACCAGCGCAGTTGTGATGGTGATACCGGCAGAAGGGCCATCCTTCGGCACAGCACCCTCGGGGAAGTGGACATGGATGTCCTTTTCCTTATAAAAGTCAGCGTCCAGCCCCAACTTCTTTGCCCGGCCGCGCAGGCAGGACACCGCAATATGAACAGACTCCTTCATCACATCGCCCAGATTGCCGGTGCATTCCAGCTTTCCAGTGCCCTCCATCAGGGTCACTTCCACCTCCAGCAATTCGCCGCCCACAGCAGTCCAGGCCAGGCCTGTGACCACGCCGGGATCCTTTCCTGCGCCGCGGACTTCGGGGTGGATCTTCACCGGCCCCAGAACCTCCTGCAGGTTTTTCGGCGTCACGCTCAGGCTCTCCGCCGCGCCATCCACCAGACGAATGGCCACTTTGCGGCAGATGGCGCCCATTTCCCGCTCCAAGGTACGGACACCGGATTCCCGGGTATACCCGGCGATCACAGCCCGCAGCGCCGCATCGCTGACTTTCAGCTGGCTCTTTTTCAGGCCAGTGGCCGCCATCTGCTTGGGCAGCAGATACCGCTTGGCAATCTGCAGCTTTTCCTCATCTGTATAGCTGGGCAGCTCGATCACTTCCATACGATCCAGCAACGGACGCGGAATCGTATCGGTGGTGTTGGCCGTGGTAATAAACATGATGCGGGACAAATCCAAGGGGATCTCCAAATAATGATCGCGGAACGCGTTGTTCTGGGCGCTGTCCAGTACCTCCAGCAGCGCCGCCGAAGGATCGCCCCGGTAATCACTGCCCAGTTTGTCCACTTCGTCAAGAACCATCAGCGGATTCATGGAGCTGCACTGGATCAGCGCATTGACAATGCGGCCGGGCATAGCGCCCACATAGGTTTTTCTGTGGCCCCGGATCTCCGCCTCATCCCGCACGCCGCCCAGCGACAACCGGGCCAGCTTGCGGTTCATGGCCTCGGCCACAGAGATGGCAATCGAGGTTTTACCCACACCGGGAGGGCCCACCAGGCAAAGGATTTGTCCCTTGGCCTCAGGATTGATCTGGCGCACCGCCAGGAATTCCAGGATCCGCTCCTTGACCTTCTGCAGGCCAAAATGATCGCGATCCAGCAGCCGGCGGGCTTCCGCCACATCCATACGGTCTTCATTATAGGATTTCCAGGGCAGCTCCAGGCACACATCCAAATAGTTGCGCAGCACGCTGCCTTCAGCGCTGCCATAGGGCTGCTTGGCCATGCGCTCCGTTTCCTTGAGCAGCTTTTCTTCGATCTCCTGGGGCAGTTCCAAGGCCAGAATCCGTTCCTGATATTCCATGGCCTCGCTGTTGGGGTCGGATTCCCCCAGTTCTTCCTGCAGAACCTTCAGCTGTTCGCGCAGTATGTAATCCTTCTGCATCTGGGCCAGGCGCTCTCGCACCTTGCCCTCCAGATCCTGCTCAATGCTGATCACTTCCAGCTCCCGGGCCAGAATTTCATTGAGTTTTTTCAAGCGCTCCAACGGACGCAGCTCCTCCAGGATCTCCTGCTTATCCTGATACCGCAGATTGGTATTCTGGGCGATGTAGTCAGCCAGGTAGCCGGGATCACGGCTGGACAGCACTGTAGTCAGCACCTCAGTGGACATGCGGGGCGCCACCTCGTGATAGTCGGTAAAAATGGCATAGCACTGGCGCAGCAACGCTTCTGTCATCAGCGTATCCTGAGCAGAAGAGGTCTTCTGCTCCTCCACCGGTTCCACCGCACCCAGCAGATACGGTTCCCGCTGCAGCAGCTTTGTCAATCGGGCGCGGGATTTTCCTTCGATCATCACCCGCACATTATTTTCAGAGATCCGCAGGATCTGGCGGATGTGGGAAATTGTGCCGATTTCATACAGATCACCCTCATTAGGCAATTCCGTGGCGATCTCCCGCTGGGCCGTTAAAAAAATATCCTGATCATTCTCCATTGCCGTTTCCAGGGCCTTTACAGAGATCTCCCGCTCCACATCGAAATGCATGATCATATTTGGAAAGCTCGTCAACCCCCGCAGAGCCAGAACCGGCATATCTTTCAGTTTTTGTTCCATAGTTATTGTAACACCTCCCGTATAATTGCAGTCGCACCGCCTTCGGTGCGGGCTCCGCCGGGACGCGGAGCGTTTGTATTACTTTGCCGTTGCAGGCAGTTTTTTCCGCTTTTGTCAAAACAAGGGGGCGTAGTGACGCCCCCTTGCCGCTTTTGTTCATTTAAGACGCCGAGGCACTGTTCTCTTCGCCCTTGTCGCGCGCGCTGTCCTTCTTGTGGGACTCCAGCTTTGCACGGCGGCCGGCGTGCTCCTCGCTGCGCACCAACTCCGCCTCGCCTTCGCCGCGGACATAGGCTTCCGTAATGGTCACCGTTTCAATAGAGGGATCCGACGGGATCTCATACATCACCGGCGTCAGCAGCCCTTCCATCACTGCACGCAGTCCACGGGCGCCGATATTGCGCTCGATCGCCTTGTCAGCCACAGCTTCCAACGCACCTTCTCCAAAAGCCAGCGCCACATCGTCGTATTCCAACAAACTCTTGTACTGCTTCACCAGAGCATTTTTCGGCTCCTGCAGGATGCGAACCAGCTCCTTCTTGCCCAAGGATTCCAGGGGCGCAATGACCGGGAGACGGCCCACCAACTCTGGAATGATACCGAACTTCAGCAGATCGTGGGGCTGTACATCCTTCAGGACTTCGCCCACAGGGCGCTCCTTTTTGCTGTGAACACTGTTGCCAAAACCGATTCCCTGCTTGTTGGTACGCTTTTCGATGATCTTTTCCAAACCATCGAACGCGCCGCCGCAGATAAAGAGGATATTGGTCGTATCGATGTGAATAAACTCCTGATGGGGGTGCTTCCGTCCGCCCTGGGGCGGGACATTGGCCACAGTGCCCTCCAGGATCTTCAGCAGCGCCTGCTGCACACCTTCGCCGGATACATCGCGGGTGATGGACGTATTTTCGCTCTTGCGGGCAATTTTGTCGATCTCATCCACATAAATGATGCCATGCTCCGCGCGCTCCACATCATAGTCCGCCGCCTGGAGCAGCCGCAGGAGAATATTCTCCACATCGTCGCCCACATAACCGGCTTCAGTCAGGGTGGTGGCATCGGCAATGGCGAAGGGAACTTTCAAGATGCGGGCCAGCGTCTGGGCAAACAGGGTTTTACCGCTGCCGGTGGGGCCGATCATCAGAATATTGCTCTTCTGCAGCTCCACATCATTATTGCCACCGAAATAAATGCGCTTATAGTGGTTATAGACTGCCACGGACAGGGCAATCTTTGTACTGTCCTGGCCAATCAC
>CALDMR010000131.1 GCA_937915065.1 uncultured Clostridia bacterium | reverse complement strand
GCCCGGCCACCATATCGATGTCGATCGTGCCATACACCAACCGCTTGGCCGCAGCCACATATGCGTTGCCAGGGCCGCAGATCTTGTCCACCCGCGGAATGAAGCCCGTGCCGTAGGTCAGGGCTGCGACGGCCTGGATACCGCCCACTCCGATCACACGGTCTACGCCTGCAATTTTTGCCGCAGCCAATACCGCCTGGTTGAGGTTGGCCGTGGGCGGCGTGACCATAATGATCTCCTGCACGCCTGCCACCTTGGCAGGAATGGCGTTCATCAACACAGAAGATGGATAGGCCGCCGTGCCCCCAGGCACATAGATCCCCACCCGGGTAAGGCCCCGCACTCCCCGGCCCACCGTGCCTCCTGCCGGATTCTGCCACTCCATAGTTTTGACCAACAGCTTCTCATTGTAGTCCCGGATGTTCTCCGCCGCCTGCTCCATGACCTCGATCAATTCCTTCGGGCAGGCCGCATAAGCGGCGTCCAGTTCCTCCCGGCTGATCTCCCGGGGCTCCGCTCCGTCAAATTGCAGGGAATACTTTTTCACGGCCTCATAGCCGTTCTCGCGCACATCTTTCAGCACAGCGGCGGCGGTCGCGTTGATCCCCTCCCCCGTTTCCGCTGCGCGGGCGCGCATATC
Organism: uncultured Clostridia bacterium; assembly: GCA_937915065.1. Lineage (GTDB taxonomy): Bacteria > Bacillota > Clostridia > Oscillospirales > Oscillospiraceae > Pseudoscillospira. The sequence continues at coordinate 6,716 of CALDMR010000131.1, read as the reverse complement.
TTCAATTTGTTTCCGCTCGGCCAAGCCGTCGGCTTTGATGATTTTCAGCATATCAGTTGAGCTCCTTTTCCAGGATTTCGATCAAAGCGGTGATCTCCGGCTTATATAATTTCATACTGGCGCTATTGACGATCAGCCGGGCGCTGATGGGCGCCACATCCTCCAACACCTCCAGGCCATTGGCCTTCAGCGTTGCGCCGGTTTCCACAATGTCAACGATGGCGTCTGCCAATCCCACAATGGGCGCCAGCTCCACCGAGCCCTCAATTTTAATAATGTTGACATCCATGCCTTTTTTATCAAAAAAAGCCCGGGTCACATTGGGGTATTTGCTGGCAATGGTACGGGTGTGGTAACCTGCGTAAAAATCCCGATCTTTCGGCCCCGCCAGGGCAAATTTGCACCGGCCGAACCCCAGATCCAGCACCTCATAAAAGGAATGCCCCTTTTCCAGGATCGTATCCTTGCCCACAATGCCCAAATCGCAGACGCCGTGCTCCACATAGGTAATCACATCCGGGTCCTTAGCCAAAAAGGCATCCATGGGATAATTGGGCAAACGGTGGATCAGGCGGCGGCCCGGCTCCCGGATGGGGGTGCAGTCAATCCCCGCCTTCTCAAACAGCTCCACGGATTGTTCTTGAAGCCGCCCCTTTGTCAGCGCAATCTGTAAACGATGCATTTCAGTTCCTCCCTTCAGATGGCCTCTTCCGTCATGCCGCCGGCGGTCAGAATCACCAGGGCGGCAATGCCCTTTTTGCGGGCCAGGGCGCGGCTCCCTTCCACGGTGGCGCAGCAGGAAAGCTCCACCGCCCCCTCCGGCGCAGCCTGCTGCAGCGCCATGGCTGCGGCCAGCCGGCCGATTTCATAATGCACCAGTTTTTCGGCCGGTTTCTGCTCCGCTTCGGGCAATGCCGCAGCCACGCCGTCCACATCAATGGCAAAGCCGGTCGCCGGGGCGCTGCGGCCGAATTTTTCCATCAGCGCGTCATACCGCCCTCCGGTCACAACCACATGGCCAGAGCCCTCCACATAACCGCAGAAGACAAGCCCGGTGTAATAATCGATCTGATGCACCAAGCCCAGGTCAAACCCCACATACTGCCCCCAGCCGGCGGCGCACAGTTCTTCATACACCGCCGCCAATTCGTCCAGAGCCTGCAGGGCCGCAGGATTGTCCGTCAGACTGCGGGCTTCATCCAGCACCTCCACCCCGCCGAACAAGCGGGACAGCCGGCGCAGGGCCCGGTAGGACGCTTTTTGAGAAAAACGCTCCCGCAGCAGATCATCCAACGCTGCAAAACTCTTCTGCTCGATCAAAGAGCGGATGGATTCCACTGTGTCTTCATCCGTTTCCAATTCATCGGCCAGAGCCTTGAAGAACGCCGCATGACCCAATTCGATCCGATAATGCGTCAAACCGCAATTTTTCAATCCTTCCAGGGAAAGTGCCACCGCCTCGGCATCGGCGCGCTGGCCGGCGGCGCCGATCAGCTCAATGCCGCACTGGTCGATCTCTCCCATATGGCCGGCGTTGGCCGTAGTGGCCCGAAAGATTGTTTCACTGTAATACAGCCGCCGCGGCAAAGGTTCATGTTTCAGACGCGTGGCCGTCACGCGGGCAATGGGCAGCGTACAGTCCGGCCGCAGCACCAAGATCCGACCGCTGCGATCAATCATTTTCAAGGTTCCCTCCTGGGGCACATCGCTGCCCGCCTTGGAAAACACATCGTAATACTCCACCACTGGGGTGGCAATCTCGCTATATCCAAAGCGGCGGAACGTTTCAGTCAGCCGCTGCTGCACCATCCGGCGCAGCAGGCATTCGCCATACAGCAAATCCCGTGTTCCCTCGGGCGTATGCATCATCATCGGCGCCATAAAAATCCCTCCCAAACGGTTTGACTTTAATTCGCTAATATATTAGCATAGTAAAGCCCCTCTGTCAACAAAAAAGGAGGGCCGCCGGTGGCTGCCCTCCCTCATTTCTTTTACCCAAACAGAGAAATCTGACTGGTATCCGGCATACCTGCAAAAGACCCCAGTCCCCGCAGCGCCTCAATATGGCTTTTGGACAATTTATTGCAGCACATGGAGAATTCCTCCACCGACACAAAATGCTTGCCCTTGCGCTGTTCCACTGTGGCCAGCGCTGCCGCTTCGCCCAAACCGCGCACCGCCACAAAGGGCGGGATCAATCCCTTTTCGCACACGACGAAACGGGTCGCGTCGGATTCATAAATACTAATGGGTTCAAAATGGAAGCCCCTCAAATAGAACTCATAGCATACTTCCAGCGTAGTGGCCAAATCCTGCTCCACGGCGCTGGCTTCTTTGTTATTCATGATCTCCAGTAGTTTCTGCTTCACAGCATCCAGGCCCGCGCAGCAATATTCCGCGTCGAACGCCTTGGCGCGGATAGAGAAAAAGGCCGCATAGAACGCCAGCGGTTCATGGACTTTGAACCAGGCAATACGGAAAGCCATCATAACATAGGCCACGGCGTGGGCCTTGGGGAACAGGTAACCGATCTTGGCCAGAGACTCGATGTACCAGGCCGGCACATTGTGCTCCTGCATGGCCTCGACCCAGCCCTCCTGGAAGCCGCCCTTTTTGACCTTGCCCTTTCGCACAGCCTCCATGATCTTAAAGCTCATTTTGGCATCCATGCCCAGGGAGATCAGATAGATCATAATATCGTCGCGGCAGCCCACAGTCTCGGCAACGGTGGCGGTTTTATTCACAATCAGATCCCGGGCATTGCCCAACCACACATCGGTACCGTGGGAGAAGCCAGACAGACGCACCAGGGTATTGAAATCCTTGGGCTGGGTATCCTCCAGCATCTGGCGGGTAAAACGGGTGTTGAACTCAGGGATAGCCACTGCCCCCGTGGGCCCCAAAATCGCATCATTCTCGTAGCCCAGGATCTTCGAGGATGTAAAAATGCTCATGGTATCCTGATCGTCCAGCGGAATCTCGCGGGCATTCACCCCCGTCAGATCTTCCAGCATGCGCACGATCGTCGGGTCATCGTGGCCCAGCATATCCAGCTTCAGCAGGTTATCTTCCATACAGTGGTATTCAAAATGGGTGGTGACAGTATCGCTGTCCGCCGCGTCTGCCGGGTGCTGCACCGGGCAGAAATCCTCGATCTCCATATCGTCAGGCACAACCACCAGACCGCCAGGATGCTGTCCCGTTGTGCGGCGCACGCCCACAATGCCCTGGGTGAGGCGGTTTTCCTCCGCCCTGCCCGCCGTCATGCTGCGCTCTTCCAGAAACTTTCGGACGTATCCATAGGCCGTTTTATCGGCCAGGGTACCAATGGTGCCCGCGCGGAACACCTGGGTTTCACCAAACATTTCGATGGCGTGGCGGTGCGCCCGGGCCTGATATTCACCGGAGAAGTTCAGATCGATATCAGGCACCTTATCACCGCCGAAGCCCAGAAAGGTTTCAAATGGGATATAAAACCCGTCTTTCACATACAACGCGCCGCACTCCGGGCAGGTTTTGTCCGGCATATCCGCGCCGCAGCCATAGGAACCATCCAAAATAAACTCACTATGCTTGCACTGGGGGCAGCGGTAATGGGGCGGCAGCGAATTGACCTCGGTAATACCGGACATATACGCCACCAAGGAGGAGCCCACACTGCCACGGGAACCTACCAGGTAGCCATTTTCCAACGAGCGCTGCACCAGCTTCTGGGCAGACATATAAATCACGTCATAACCGCGGCCCAGAATGGAATTCATCTCCGTATCCAGGCGATCCTGCACAATCTTCGGCAGTTCTTCTCCGTAAAGCTCATGTGCTTTACCCCACACCAAATTGTAAAGATCTTCGCGGGAATTCTCCAGCCGGGGCGGGAACAGCTGGCCCTTGGGCAGCAGCTGAATATCCTCCACTTGATCCGCAATCAGATTGGGATTGGTAACCACCACTTCAAGGGCTTTTTCTTCCCCGAGGTAGGCGCATTCCGCCAACATTTCATCCGTGGTCTTGAAATAGATCGGAAGCTCTGAATCGGCATCGTCAAATTTCTTGCTGGCCAACAGGATGTGGCGGTAAACCTCGTCATCAGGATTCAGAAAATGCACGTCGCCGGTGGCCACCACGGGCTTGCCCAATTCCTCGCCCAGCCGAACAATGATGCGGTTGAACTCCTTCAATTCCTCAACGGATCTCACCTTGCCCTGGCGCAGCATAAACATATTATTGCACAGGGGCTGAATCTCCAAATAGTCGTAAAACGAAGCGATACGCTTCAGCTCATCCCAGCCCTTATGGTCGATCACAGCCTGAAACAGTTCGCCCGCTTCACAGGCGGCGCCAACGATCAAGCCCTCGCGCCATTTCACCAGTTCCGTTTTGGGAATGATGGGCTGACGCTTAAAATATTTCAGGTTGGACATGGAGATCAGCTTATAGAGATTATGCATGCCCAGTTTATTCTTGGCCAGCAAGATCATATGCCGGGGACGCCGGTGGGCTTTTCCCAGGGGCCGCAGTTTCAGCATCTCCTCGTTGATCTCCTGAATCCGGTGCAGCCCCCGCTCCCGGAGCATCTCAAAAAAGGGCACCAGCATATAGCCCACCGTTGCGCCGTCATCACTGGCCCGGTGGTGGTTGAATGCCGGCAGCTTCAGCCGCTCTGCCACTGTGTCCAGTTTGAAATGGGTCAGATCCTGCAAAAGATTCTGGGCCAGGATCAGCGAGTCGATATAGGTGGGATCAAAGGGCAGCCCCTCCCGCTGGCAGCCCTTACGGATGAAACCGATATCAAATTCCGCATTATGGGCCGCCAGCGGACGCCCGCCCACAAAATCGAGGAAGGCCTGCAGCGCTTCTTTCGGTTGAGGCGCATCTTTCAGCATGTCATCCGTAATGCCGGTCAAACCAATGATCTCCGGCGTCAGCCGCCGGTTCGGATTGACAAAGGTTTGAAAGGTTTCTGTGATCTCCCCGTTCTTTAATACTACTGCGCCAATCTCTGTAATGGCTTCATACTTTACATTCAATCCCGTGGTTTCAATGTCAAAGCAAACAATTTCATCTTCAAATGCGCAGTCCTGCGCCCCGTGGACCGCCAACCGGTCGTCCAGATTATTGACGAAATAGGCTTCCACGCCATAAATGATCTTGATCTTACCGCCAGCAGCAGAGGCTGCGTCCGGAAAAGACTGCACCACGCCGTGGTCTGTAATGGCGATGGCAGGATGCCCCCAACGAATGGCCGTTTTGACCGCCTTTTTCGTATCCGTCAGCGCATCCATATTGGACATGCGGGTATGCAGGTGCAGTTCCACCCGTTTTTGGGGCGCATTGTCCATGCGGTCGGCATGGGACGCCAGGCAGATCGAGTAGGGTTCCATCTGCAAATCCATACCGTCACGGGTCAGCTTCATGCGGCCCTGCACCGTCAGATACATATCCACCTGGATTTTGCCCCGCAGGGCCTCCATTTCTTTTTCTTTCAAATATTTGATCACCCGCACGCTGCCCTCGTTATCCGTCATATCAAAGGACAGGCACCACACGCCGGGGCGGCGGGTTTCATAGGTCTCCTCGGCAAACACCCGGCCCGTAACGGCAAAGGTGGGCATCTTCAGGCTGAGACTGCTCATGGAAACCACATTGGCCGTAATCGGGCCGCCCAGGATCACGCTCTCATCGCCGGAAACTGCATTGGCTCTGCCGCTTCGCTTCTCCGCGGGCGCTTCGGCTTTCTTTTTCGGTTCCGGAGCAGCCACGCGCACAGATATATGTACTTGCTGCAGCCGATACAGCTGTCCCAGCTCCTGCTGCACCTGCTCCACCGCTCCCTCCGGCAGCGTTTCCCGGGAAATCAGTTTGATCTCCATGGTCAGCGCCTTCTGGTCGATGGCGGCTTCCTCGATCAGCACCTCCATCAGCAGGATGCGCAGCTCGCGGCTGGGAATATAATCAGAAAACAAGTCGAAAAATGGAATGGTTTTGCTCATGCAGATATTAACTCCTTCGCGCTATCTCTACTGCTCTTACAACTTTTCAATTTCCTCCATCAGAGCGTCTACCAACTGCTCCTGAGGCACTTTGCGGAGCACCTCGCCCTTGCGGAACACCAGCCCTTCGCCATTTCCGCCGGCAATGCCCACATCGGCGGCAGCGGCCTCGCCGGGGCCGTTCACCACGCACCCCATCACCGCCACGGTGATATTCTTCCGGCACCCCGCCAAACGCCGTTCTACCTCCCCGGCCATGGGAATCAAATCGATCTTCGTCCGGCCGCAGGTGGGGCAGGCGATCAAATTGACCCCCTCCTGCCGCAGTCCCGCAGCCTTGAGAATATCCTTGGCCACAGCAATCTCCTCCACCGGATCCGCCGTCAGCGTGACCCGCAGCGTATCACCGATGCCCATGCACAGCAGGCCGCCGATCCCCATGGCAGATTTGATCACGCCCTGTTTCGGCGTGCCCGCTTCCGTCACCCCCAGGTGCAGCGGATAATCACACTGCTCATGGAGCAGGCGGTATGCCGCCATGGTCACCGGTACGCTGGAGCATTTCACGGAAATGCAGATATCCTCAAAATCAAATTTTTCCAGCAGCCGGATATGGCCCCAGGCACTTTCCGCCAGGGCTTCCGCCGTTACGCCGCCGTACTTACGCAGCAAGGGCTTTTCCAAGCTTCCGCCGTTCACGCCAATGCGGATGGGTATCCCATTGTT
>CALDMR010000130.1 GCA_937915065.1 uncultured Clostridia bacterium | reverse complement strand
ATGCCCTGCATCAGGCAGAGGCCATTGCTGTGAACGATCTGGTGATCATCCCCCTGTACGAGAAGAGCAATGCTACCATGATCAAGAGCTATGTTTCCGGCATTGAGTTCCACCCCGTGGCCATCAACCGCGTTTACAAGAACGCTGTTGTTCAGTAATCAAATCGCTCGGAGACAATCTGTTGCTGTCTGCTGACGATTGTTTCTAAAAACTAACATTTCATAAAACAGCAAAGGCGCGGTAGCGACGGATCTGTATAGAAACAGCGCTGCCGCGCCTTTCCCATTCCCGAAAGGAATGCGCGCGTCGACGGGCGTGAAAAGGATGAACCCCAGTCTGCAAGGAACGGGGCGGCTTTTCCCGCTTTATCAAAGGCTGCCGGAAAGACCGGCAGATATGCGTTCTTATCGCCGTCGGTTGATTTTTTTCACCGGTCGATGCGGTAATCTGAAATTTTATCAAAAGAAAAGATAGGGAGGAACGACGTTGAAAAAGTATGTATTGAAACGTATCCTCATGGCTCTGGTCACGCTGCTGGTCATTTTGCTGGTGCTTTTTGCGCTGCTTCAGTTTATGCCCGGCTCTCCCTTTAACGATGAAAAGCTGACCCCTGCCCAACAGGCCCTGCTGATGTCCAAATATGGTTTTGCTCAGGCGGTGATCGTACAATTTTTCAATTATGTAACGAATATGCTTCAGGGCGACTTGGGCGTTTCTTACAACATCAGTAAAAACACCCCCATTGCGCAGCTGCTGGAAACCCGGCTGCCCACTTCTCTGCGCATCGGCGTTCAGTCCGTGCTCCTTGGTACGATCATCGGCCTGATCCTAGGTATCGTGGCTGCCCTGAAGCACAACAGCATTTGGGATACGCTATGTACCATTGTATCGGTTTTAGGCGTATCCGTACCATCGTATGTATTCGCACTGTTCTTAGCGTATACACTGGGCTTCAAAGCCGGCTGGTTCCCCCAGATGTATCAGATGAACAGCCCCTTTATTTCCAGCGTTTTGCCATCCATTGCCCTCAGTATGTTCACCATAGCTTCGATAGCGCGCTTTACGCGCAGTGAAATGCTGGAGGTGCTGGACAGCGACTACTTGCTGCTGGCGGCCAGTAAGGGCCTGTCGCAGCGGGCCCTGATCACGCGCCATACCCTGCGCAATGCGCTGGTGCCGATCGTCACTGTTCTGGCGCCCCTGATCGTCAGCTTGATGACCGGCTCCCTGGGGGTGGAAAAGATTTTCTCCATTCCCGGTATCGGTTCGCTGATGGTGCAGGCGATCCAGTCCAACGACCACAGCGTGACCATCGCCCTGGCGTTTGTCTATTCTGTGATGTATGTCGGGATCATGCTTGTTGTGGATATCCTCTATGGTATTATCGATCCGCGAATCCGTCTTGCAAAGGAGGATAGCCATGAATAAGAAGAAAAAAGCCGCGGCCGCGGCCGCCGCTGCGCTGGCAGCCCAGCGGGAAGCCGAGTCCACGGAGAACTTTGAGTGGCGCGACGACGACTTTGAGCTGTGCGGCCTGTCTGCCATCAAGGCGGATATCAACTTCCAGGCGCAGAGCTTCTGGCGCGATGCCAGAGCCCGCTCCCTGAAGAATAAGGGCGCGGTGTTTGCGCTGTTCTGCATCGGCGTGATCATCATTATGGCCATCATCGGCCCCATGATCTCGGATTACACCTATTTCAGCCAGTCGCTTCCCCAGCAAAACCTGGCGCCCCGCGTGCCCCTGTTGGAAAACCTGGGCATTTTGAACGGCAGCCAGACCATTGCCACCTCTGCCGGCCCTATTCATACCAATGGCTACCTGGAAAAGGGCTTTGAAGATGTGTATTATTGGTTCGGTTCCGACAACCTGGGCCGCGATATTTGGACCCGCACATGGATGGGTACCCGTATTTCGCTGTATATCGCGCTGGTTGCCGTGATCTGCGACATGGTCATCGGTATGACCTACGGCCTGGTGTCCGGTTACTTCGGCGGCAAGGTGGATGCGATTCTCCAGCGCCTGGTGGAGATTGCCAACTCCATCCCCACGCTGGTCATTGTCACGCTGTTGCTCATCGTTCTGGAGCCCGGCCTGCAGACCATTACCCTGGCCTTGATTCTGACGGGGTGGATCGGCATGAGCCGTATCGCCCGCGCCCAGATGCTGAAACTGAAGGAGCAGGAATTTGTGTTGGCGTCCCGCACCCTGGGTGCCGGCAGCGCATCATCTTCAAAGAGCTCCTGCCCAATATCATTTCCCAGCTGATCACCAACACCATGTTCTCCATCCCCAACGCTATTTTTACCGAGGCATTCCTGAGCTTTGTGGGTCTGGGTGTGCCGCAGCCCATGTGTTCTCTGGGCTCGCTGATCAGCGATGCGTATAAGGTCTTTACGATTTATCCCTATCAGATCATCCCGCCGGTCATTGTATTGGCGCTGCTGATGATGTGCTTTAACATGCTGGGCGACGGTTTGCGCGATGCGTTCGATCCCAAGATGAAACAGATGTAAGGAGGCGGAACATACATGGAAAAACGAGAAAAAATCCTTGAGGTCCGTGACTTGTCCATCTCCTTTACGACGACCGGCGGCGACTTGAACGCCATCCGCGGCGTGAACCTGGATGTTTACCGGGGAGAAACGGTGGCCATTGTCGGCGAATCCGGTTCCGGTAAATCCGTCACGGTGAAGGCTGCCATGGGCATCATGGATAAAAATGCCCGTGTTAACGGCGGTTCCATCAAATTCTGGTACTATGAGGGAGAGGGCGACAATCGCACCAAAAAAGAGGTGGATCTGCTGAAAATGCCCATCCGCGACATCCGCAGCACCATCAACGGCCGTCGCATTGCCATGGTGTTCCAGGATCCCATGACTTCTCTGGACCCCACCATGAACATCGGCGATCAGATCATGGAAGGCATGATCTGGCACTACAAAACGCCCAAGGCCGAGGCCTATCAGAAGGCAGTCAAACTGCTGGAGCTGGTGGGCATCACCGATGCGGAAAAGCGCATGAAAAACTACCCCCATCAGCTGTCCGGCGGTATGCGCCAGCGCGTGGTCATTGCCATTGCCCTGGCCTGCGATCCGGATCTGCTGATCTGCGACGAGCCCACCACCGCGCTGGATGTGACCATCCAGGCCAAGATTTTGGAGCTGATCAAAGAGATCCAGGCCAAGATGGGCATTGCCGTCATTTATATCACCCATGACCTGGGCGTTGTGGCCAAGGTGGCCGACTATGTCAACGTAATGTACGCCGGCAAGATCGTGGAAAAGGGTTCTATTGATGATATTTTCTATGATCCCCGGCACCCCTACACCTGGGGCCTGCTGTCGGCCATGCCCGACCTGGATACCAGCGATGACCGGCTGTATGCCATTCCCGGTTCGCCTCCGAACCTGATGAATAAGGTGCCCGGCGATGCGTTTGCTCCCCGCAATATTTTTGCGCTGAACATCGACTATCGCAAGGAGCCGCCCATGTTCCAGATCAGCGATACCCACTGGGCGGCCACCTGGCTGCTGGATGAACGCGCGCCCAAGGTGGAGATGCCGCCGGAGCTGCGCGCCCGCATCGAACGTATGAAAAAGGAGGTGGAGAAGCACCGTGGCTGAGAATACCGTGAATGTGACCGAGGAAAGCCGGGAACCCCTTCTGAAAGTGGAGCATCTGAAGCAGTACTTCCCTGTGAGCCGTAAGTTTACCGTGAAGGCGGTGGATGACGTTTCTTTTGAGATCTATCCCGGTGAGACCTACGGCCTGGTGGGCGAGTCCGGTTCCGGTAAATCCACCATTGGCCGGGCGGTGATCCGCCTGTATGATCCCACCGCCGGTAAAATTACCTTCGATGGCCGGGATATTTCCGGAAAAATGAATGCGGAAACTACAAAGCACCTGCGCACCAATATGCAGATGATCTTTCAGGATCCCATGGCATGCTTGAATCCCCGCAAAAAAGTGGTGGATATCATCGCCCAGGGCCTGGACATCCACCATATGTACAGCTCTTTTGACGAGCGCGAGGAAAAGGTGGCGCGGATTTTGGAAAAGGTGGGCCTGGCGCCCGAGCACGCCACCCGCTTTCCCCATCAGTTTTCCGGCGGTCAGCGCCAGCGTATCGGCATTGCCCGGGCGCTGGTGATGAATCCCAAGCTGATCATTGCCGACGAATGTATTTCCGCCCTGGACGTGTCGATCCAGGCCCAGGTGGTCAACCTGATGAAAGATATTCAGCAGGAGACCGGCAGCGCCTATATGTTCATTGCCCATGACCTGTCCATGGTCAAGTACATCTCCAACCGGATCGGTGTGCTGCATTTGGGCCATTTGCTGGAGAGCGGCACGACGGAGGAGATCTTCGAGCAGCCCGTGCATCCCTACACGAAGAGCTTGATTTCCGCCATTCCCCATCCCAATCCCCAGGTGGAAAAGAGCCGGATCGCATTGAAATATGATTATAAGACCAGCGGCATCGACTATAACAAGGGCAAGCGCCGCCTGGTAAGCGGCACGCACTATGTGCTGGCCACCGAGGATGAATACGAAAAGTGGATTCACGAGTCTCTGTAAAGAGCAGCGAGAACAAAAGGGCGGTGCACTGCGCCGCCCTTTTGGGTTGTGCCGGAAAACTGCCATTTGCGGGCGCTTCGTCCGAGTATTTACACTTAAAAAAGTGGAGCCGCCTCCGGCGGCCGGAACAAAAAAAGAGAGACACGACAGAAGTCGTGTCTTTCTTTTTATAAAGGGCGGTTAAAACTGATATTTCTGCCAGAAACGAAAAATAGCCGCCCGCAGGGCGGCCCACCGGCTGCGAGCCCAGCGGCAGCGGGTCGCAGTTGGAGAGGAGAAGCAAGGAAGCCGGCGGATGACGCTTTTTTTGCCGCAGGCATAAAAAAGACGTCGGAGCAAAGCGAACTTTGCTCCGACGTGGTACGCCCGACTGGATTCGAACCAGCGACCTTCAGAGTCGGAGTCTGACACTCTATCCAGCTGAGCTACGGGCGCATTTGCGATTCAAAACAAAACTATTATAGCAGGAAATTTTGCTAATGTAAAGAAGAAATATGCGACAAATTTATTCTTTTCTTTTAGAGCGCCGCCGCTGGGAACGCAAATCCCACAAAATCAAAGCAAAACAACCCAAAAACAGCAGTGCAACTGCCAAAATAGCACAGTTTCGGAAAAAGACCTGGGGCATGACCAGGATGATCTGATCTGTGACGGGGTCGAAGATCCAGTTGCTCTTCCCGGGGAAGAACAACCGGTGGAAGAAAACAAAGGCTGCGTTGAAATTCAGCGCGGCCAGGGCGCTGATCACTATGGAGAGCAGGGCCAGACTGCTGCCGGCCCAAAAGGCGCAGCCCCGGCCCAGGGGGCGGACGGGATGCAGCCCGCGGCGACGGAGCAGAGAACAGACCAGCAGCGTCAGCGCGGAGAGAGCCAGCACCAGAAAATCCAGGCGGAACAGCCGGGCACAGTCGGCAAAGTGGGCCATGCCGGCCTCCGACCAGCGCAGCACCCCAGTGCCAAAGGGAGCGCCAAAGATACAGAAATCCATCATTTCGTCATAGGCAGCCCGGATTTCCCCGGCGGACCAGGGCGTTTGGGCGCTCAGATCCAGCAGGGAGACATGGGCGTAATAAAAAGGGCGGCACAGGATCGGCGCGGCGATGGCGGCAGACAGGACACACAGCATCAGCGCCCCGGTGACCACCAGAAAAAAGAGCTTGCTCTGTTTCATAGGGGGAACCTCCTGGAGGCGGAAAGTACGATCAAAACCTGGGAAGGGAGATAGAATGCCCACATGGCGATCTGGGCGAAGGCGGCGAAGGCCGGGAAGCTGCCGGGCAGCAGGGGGAGCAGATTATGCAGGCCCACGCAGATATCACAGCAGAGAAAAAGCCACAGCCCTGCGGAAAACAGCCGGTTTTGCAGCCCCGGCGGCAGAGCGAGGCTTTCCGCTGCATTGCACACAAGCTGGGGAAAATAGAGACAGACCAGGCCGGACAGGACTGTCAGGCTGCCGGTGAAAGCAAGGGCTGCCAGTGCGCCGCCGCTGAACAGCAGGCAGGGCCACAGGGGGGCCGGCGCAGCCGCAGGGCGTAGATCAGCTGCACCGGACAAAACAGGGCCACGCCCAGCGCATAGTTCTGATTGAGTACCAGCAAAAATAAGTCGGCCAAAGCCGTCAGCGCCAGGGCCAGGGAAACCAGGCGGCCATCCTTTCGGGAACGGTTGTCCAGACTCAGCAGCAGACAGAGCAGGATGGCGGCGTATTTCAAGGCGGTACCGGCGGCCCAGCGGCCGGTGAGATCACAGTAGAGAAAGGCGATGTAAAGGCAGGTTTCCGCCCCCAGAAACAGCGGAAGAAGCGGTGGTTTTGCAGTCATACAGATTCACCTCGCGGCGCGCACGGAGCTGCCGTTTTGCCATTTGTTTTGCTATTAGTATAGGTGCTTTCTGTGGCGAATGCAAGCACAAGAAAAGCCCCGCCGGAGCGGGGCTTTTCTTACGGGCGGGCGTTGGTGTTCAGCCGGAACAGCAGGGAAATGCACCATAGGCCCGACAGGCCGACCAGACCATAGGTCAGGCGGCTGGCCAAAGACAAGGGGCCGCCAAAGCACAGGGCCACCAGATCCAGGCCGAAAAGGGCGATGCAGCCCCAGTTTACGGCGCCGACGATCACCAGGATCAATGCGATACGATCAAGCATTATTGATTCCTCCTAAGCTGTTTGCGGTTCGTTCTGTTTTAGTTTGCCGGGAAGGCAGACTTTTATACAAAAAAAGGAATGCATAAAATGTTAATTTTTTCACAAAATATAGTTAAATTATTAACAAAACTATGAAATTTTACATGAAAAAAGGAGAAACTCAGGGGGAAGTTGCTATAAAATGACAAAAAATTGTATTGACTTCCGGAAAATGCTTTGATAAAGTAGAATCAACTTTTGTCATAAAAAGTGAACACAATTCCCGCGCAGGGCGCTTTTGGCGGCTTCGTGCCGCCGCGAGGGGGGCGCCCGCGGGAGTCCAATGTTGGGGGGAGTTTTATCTGATGAAAAAGAAATTGTCCGTGGCGGCGATCGTGCTTCTGATGGCCGCGCTGTTCTGCCAGACGGCCTTTGCCTCCGGCGACATTCTGCATGGCCATGAATTGGGCGAGCAGGTTTCGCTGGTGTTCTGCATTCCCTTTGTGGGTATGCTGCTGAGCATTGCCATCTGCCCGTTGGTAATTCCGCACCAGTGGGAAAAGTGGCGCTGGGCCTTTGTGGTGTTTTGGTCGCTGCTGTTCCTGATTCCCTTTGCCCTGTCCTTTAATGTGCCCACCATGGTGGATCAGCTGCTGCATGTGATCGTGGGCGACTATCTGACCTTTATCATTCTGCTGTTCGGTTTGTTCTGCGTGGCGGGCAATATCTGCCTGGAGGGCGATCTGGCCGGCACGCCCAAAACCAATATCATGCTGCTGCTGATCGGAACGCTGCTGGCTTCCTGGATCGGCACCACCGGCGCATCCATGGTGATGATCCGCCCCATCCTGCGGGCGAATCAGTGGCGCAGCAAGTGCGTGCATACGGTCGTGTTCTTCATCTTCCTGGTGTCCAATATCGGCGGCAGCCTGACGCCCATCGGCGATCCTCCGCTGTTGATGGGCTTCATGCGCGGCGTGCCCTTCCAGTGGACGCTGGTTCATATGCTGCCGCCCATGCTGCTGAACGTGGCGCTGCTGCTGGCGCTGTATTTTATCCTGGATAACCGGGCCTATAAGAAAGACCTGGCCGCAGGGCTGAAGCCGCCCTCCGGCGGGGCAAAGATCCGCCTGAGCGGCGCCCACAATATCATCTTCATGCTGGTGATCGTGGCGGCTGTGATTCTGTCCGGCGTGCTGCCCAAGCTGCCGATGTTCCAGGATGCTGCCGGCAACGTGCTGAGCCTGCATATTTTCGGCAATGTATCTTTGAGCTATCCCAATATCATCGAGATCGTGCTGATCCTCGTTGCGGCCTTCCTGTCCTTCAAGACCACCAAGAAGGATGTCCGCACCAAGAACAACTTCACCTGGGGCGCCATCGAAGAGGTGGCTGTGCTGTTCATCGGTATCTTCATCACCATGATCCCGGCGCTGCTGTTCCTCAACACCCATGGCGCATCCCTGGGCCTGAACGAGCCCTGGCAGATGTTCTGGGTCACGGGCGCGCTGTCCTCCTTCCTGGATAACACGCCCACCTACCTGGTATTCCTCACGGTGGCCGGCACATTGGGCGCCACCGCCGGCGTGGTGACCACAGTGGGCACCATTGCAGTGAACATGCTGATTGCGATTTCCTGTGGTGCGGTCTTTATGGGCGCCAACACGTATATCGGCAATGCGCCCAACTTCATGGTCAAGTCCATTGCAGAAGAAAACAAGGTGAAGATGCCTTCCTTCTTCGGCTATATGGCCTGGTCGCTGAGCTGCCTGATCCCGGTGTTCATCATCGATATGCTGGTGTTCTTCAACCCCTTCTTCTGATCGGGAAAACCGGATAATAACCCTGCCCCGGCGCCGCTTTTGCGGCGCCGGGGTCGTTTTTTGCACAATTTTAGAAAATACGCGTTGTGCAGGTATCCAAAAAATGGAAAAAGAAAGGATTTTTTCGTAAAACTTGTCGTTTTTTCACTGCTGAATTGTATAATATATAACAAATAGAAAAGGGAAAACCCTTCGAATATTTCATGAAAGAAAGGAGACGGGACTTATGAAAAACATAGGAAAATGGGTGGTGACCAGAAAAAAAGAGTGTTTGATATTGGTACTATTGATACTATTAGTGATTGGTATTGCGGCAATTGCGATAAGCAGAAGCGGAAACGGCCCGCAAGAAAACGAGAACATTTACGGCTCCTTTGATGATGCGCTGCAGGCAGGGGCCGATGAGGGGGCGGTAGGATGCCCGCTCAGCGACAGGCAGGATGTTGATCTGTACACCCCGTTATGCCGGTATCAGCGAAACGGGGCGGACTACTGCGTGATGTATCTTCCCCTGGAAGAGGAAGGGGATTTGGCATACTCCGACAATGTGTATGTTATGAAAATCGTTTCCACTGAAAAAGGATACACCTATGAAATTGTGACCCCGTTGTGTGCGATATACATGGAGGATGAAAACGGAGCGGATGTTTCAGGAGAAGACAGCGTGGTAATGCTGGCGGATGAAACCAATGATTATCGGATTCAAGTGGGGAAAGCCCGTGGACATACGGTGATTCCCACTGATCCTTCTCATCTGATCTGCACAAACTTGAAAGATGGTATCCCCCAAAATATATCGGATATTTTTGTGTTGGTATATCCTTGGGAGGATGCGGCGATTGATGCACCTGAGTTCATGTAATTTGTGAATGGAGGTCTCATCATCAAATATGAAGTTTCAAGATCATGCAGACAAAATCTAATACGAGGATGTGCGTGGAATGGAATGTATCAATGTGCAGCCCCTGGTTGGCTGCGGGGTGCTCCGGTTTGGTATGACGCGGGAAGAAGTGGAGCAGCTGCTGGGGCCGGGCCATTACGATGATGATTTAAATCCTGCCCAGTACTATGGCTGGTTTCGGGATTGGTCCGTACATATCGGATTCCGAGATGGGCGGGTGTATGAGATTGAACTGGCAGACTCCATTGGGGAATGGGCAGATGTAATGCTTGGCGATATTCATGTTTTTCATGATAAGGCGGAGGATGTGGTTGCGGCGCTGGAGGGGCAGGCAGCCTGCTCCTGGGAATTTCCTGATAAGGAATTGAGCACCACCTATGAATTTCCGGAACTTGGCGTTTCGTTGTGGCGAGAATCCGCTTTCCACCCCAAACTGTATGAGGATCCGGAGTATCTGCAGGAATTTCAGAGTATGTCCTCGGAGCAGCAGGAGGACGAATTGCGGTTTTGGCATTTTCAATCGCTGTGTCTGCAGGCGGAGCCGCTGACGCCTTAAAAGAAAAATTGTGAAAGGGTCAGATAGAAGCGCCGGTCATTTTGGCAGGAAACTGCTGATCTAAATGTGGCTGCTGTATACAGTCTGTTTTTCCCTGCGGATGGATAGAGCATCTGCTGCAATGAGCAGAAGAACCGGAGGGGTGGGCCTGGGGGCCTGCCCCTCCGGTTTTTTAGTGCCAGCGCCCCGGCGCCGCATCGGCGGTGCCGGGGCGCTTTGCGCGGGCGAGTTTCCGCAAGACGCATTATTTTTATTGATTTACGATAAAAAATTATTGACAAAACAAGATAAGAGGGATTATACTGCAAGCAGAAACTGCAATATTTCCCGGGGAAGAAGCGTTGCGCATGGGGCCGGTTCGTGCTATACTATTTCCAACTATGTCAAAATAAAGGACGGGTTCATGTATGATCAATTACAGCAAGGTGCTGACGCCGGGCATTCAAGCGGTACCGGAGTCCAGCATCAAGGAATTTTTCGATATCATCAACGAGATGCCCGAGGCCATTTCCCTGGGTCTGGGAGAGCCGGATTTCGTCACCCCGGAGCACATTCGGAAGGCGGGGGCCGCATCCCTGCTGGAAGGGCACACGAAATACACCCAGAACCCCGGCCTGCCGGAGCTGCGCGGAGCCATCGCCAGCTATTTGAGCGCCCGGTTTTCCCTGAACTATGAACCGGAAGATGAGATTTTGGTCACCGTGGGCGGCAGCGAGGCCATCGATCTGGCCATCCGCTGCCTGATCGGCCCGGGGGACGAGATCATCGTGCCTTCGCCCACCTTTGTGTGTTACGGCCCCCTGGCCACAGTCTGCGGCGGCGTGGTCAAAGAGGTGGTTGTTCGGGCGGAAAATGGCTTCCGCATTACGGCGGAGCAGGTGCGCGCGGCCATCACGCCCCGCACCAAGCTGCTGGTGCTGCCCTATCCCAGCAATCCCACCGGTGCGATTCTGGAGCGGCAGGATCTGGAAGAGATCGCCGCCGTGCTGCAGGACACGGATATTGTCGTTTTGTGCGACGAGATATACAGCGAACTGACCTATGGCCAGGAGCACATGTCCCTGGCCGCTGTGCCCGGTATGCGGGAGCGGACGCTGATCGTGGGCGGCTTTTCCAAGGCCTTCGCCATGACCGGCTGGCGCATGGGATACCTGTGCGGCCCCCGGGAGCTGGTGGCGCCGGCCTCCGCCCTGCATGGATACGGCATCATGTCCGCCCCCACTGTGACCCAGCATGCCGCCATCGAGGCCATGAAAAACGGCATGGCCGATATTGCGGAGATGCGCGGCGAGTATGACGAGCGCCGGAAGCTGCTGATCCGCGGCCTGCGGGATATGGGATTAGAGTGCAGCGAACCCCGGGGCGCCTTCTACTGCTTCCCCAGGATCGACGGCTTCGGCCTGAGCGATGTGGACTTCTGCAAAAGGCTGCTGCAGGAGGAGCAGGTGGCCATTATTCCCGGCAGCGCCTTTGGCCCCGGCGGCGAGGGCCACGCCCGCGTGTGCTACGCGGCAGATCGGGCAAAAATCGAAGAAGCGCTCAAGCGGATGGAACGCTTTTTGCAGCGGCTCCGCGCGCAGCAGGAGGGATAAGAAATGAAATATCTTTTGATCATCGGCGACGGTATGGCCGACAACCCTGTGGAAAGCCTGGGCGGCAAAACACCGCTACAGGCTGCCCATAAGCCCACCATTGACGCACTGGCGGCCCGGGGCGAGGTGGGCAATGTGAAAAACGTGCCCCTGGGACTGCCTGCTGGCAGCGATACGGCGATTTTGTCCATTTTCGGCTGCGACCCCAAGGTGTATTTTACCGGCCGGGCGCCCATGGAAGCGGCTGCTTCCGGCATCCGCTTGCAGGCGGGGGACGTGGCTTACCGCTGCAATATGGTGTGCTATGAGGATGGGGACATGCCCCTGGAGGAAAAGCGCATCCTGTCCCACAGCGCCGGTTCCATTGAGGGCGAGGAGAGCATTGCCATCATCCGGGCGCTTTGGGAGATTCCGGAATTCCGGGCTGCGGCAGATCGGGCGGGCATGACGGTGTATCCCGACCCCTCGTTCCGCCACATCGCGGTGCAAAAGGGAGCGGATGTTTCCGGGATCCGGCTGATCCCGCCCCACGATCATCTGGGCGAAGCTGTGGGGCCGCTGCTGCCCTCGGGCTGCGCCAACGGGGCGGTGCTGAAGGAGCTGATGACCCTGGCCCACCGGTATCTGGATCACCACCCCCTGAACGAGGCGCGCCGGGCGGCGGGAAAGCTGCCGGCCAACGGCATCTGGTTCTGGGCCGAGGGAACGGCGGTGGCTTTGCCGAACTTTTATGATACCTACCATATCCGGGGCGGCGTGATTTCCGCCGTGCCCCTGTGCCACGGCATTGCCGCGCTGACGGGGCTGGACATGATCCATGTGGAGGGCGCCACCGGTGAACTGGAGACCAACTACGAAGGCAAGGTGGCCGCTGCGGTGCAGTGCCTGAAAGAGGGGGCGGACTTTGCCGCCATCCATGTGGAAGCGCCGGACGAGTGCACCCACAACGGAGATCTGCCCGGCAAGCTCCAGGCCATTGAATGGCTGGACAGCCGGGTAACGGCGCCGCTGCTGGAGAGCCTGGAGCGGGAGCACATCGGAGAGTATCGCCTGCTGATGCTGTCTGACCACAAAACGCTGACCGCGACCCGGGGCCATGACGGCGACCCTGTACCCTATCTGCTGTATGACAGCCGCAGAGACAGCGGCTTCGGCGGCGGGTATGACGAACCCACCGGCATGGCCGGCCCTGCGGTGGAGGCTGGCACGGCGCTGATGGGCATGCTGTTTGAACAGGAGGATGGGCATGTTTGAGCATTTAGGGATTGCCCCGGCAGACATTTTGCTGCCCAACTGTAATTTGTCCAAGTGGAGCGTGATCGCCTGCGATCAGTTCACAGCGCAGCCGGATTATTGGCACCGTGTGGAGGAGAATGTGGGCAGTGCGCCCTCGTCCCTGCGGCTGATCCTGCCGGAGGCTTATTTGAATGAGTGCAGCGCGGAAGAAAGCGTGGCCCGGATCAATGAAACCATGGAACAGTATTTGAACCAGCATTTGTTTACAACGCAGGAGAATGCCATGATCTATGTGGAACGGGAGATCACCGGCGGCGGAAAGCGCCGGGGACTGGTGTGCCGGGTGGATCTGGAGGAATACGACTACCATCCGGGCAGCCAGGCGCTGATCCGGGCCACGGAAAAAACAGTGCTGGAGCGGATTCCGCCCCGGGTACATATTCGGGAGCATGCTCCTTTGGAGCTGCCCCATGTGATGATCCTGATGGATGACAGTGCCCGCAGCGTGATTGCTCCGCTGGAAGCCCATAAGGATGAGATGGAGAAGCTGTATGGCTTTACCCTGATGGAAGGCGGCGGCCGGATCGAAGGCTGGCGGCTGGATGACGCGTCTGTGCAGCGGGTGGCCGAGGATGTGGCGTTCCTGCGCCGGCAGACGGAGCTGCTCTTTGCCGTGGGCGACGGGAACCATTCCCTGGCGGCGGCCAAGGAAATTTATGAGCGGGACAAAGGGCGGACGCCCCGGGAGCAGTGGGCGGATCTGCCCTCCCGCTGGGCCCTGGCAGAGATTGTCAGCCTGAACGATCCCGGCGTTGTGTTTCTGCCCATCCACCGTATGGCGTTCGGTGTGGATGCAGAGCAGATGCTGGAGGCCTTTGGTGCCTATTATCCCGACGCCATTCCCGGAGAGGGGGAGGGCCATGTGATCCGCTGGTGCTGCAAGGAGCGCGGCGGTGCGATCACGGTGCCCCATCCGGAAGCGGCCCTGGCGGTGGAAACCCTGCAAAACTTTTTGGACGACTATCTGGCCCGCCACGGCGGCGCGCTGGATTATATCCACGATGTGTCTGCCGTGGAGGAGATGAGCAGCCAGACCCGCTGCATGGGCTTCCTGCTGCCGGAGTTTCCCCGCGGCAGCCTGTTCCCCTATGTGAAAGAACACGGGGCCCTGCCCCGGAAAACCTTTTCCATCGGCCATGGCCGGGATAAACGCTATTACCTGGAAGCAAGAGCATTACAGAGGTGATCGTGATGAGGGCGGAGATTGCCGTCAAAGCCTATGCAAAACTGAATCTGACCCTGGATATCCTGCGCCGCCGGGAGGATGGGTATCACGACCTGCGCATGGTGATGCAGAGCATCTCTCTGCATGATACCGTCCGCATCCGGGAAACCGGAAACCGCAGGATCGAACTGCGCAGCAGCGTGCCCTATCTCCCCTGCGACAGCAGCAATCTGGCGTATCGTGCGGCGGAGGCGTTTTTTGAAGCGGCAGATCTGCGCAACCCGGGAATCGGGATCGAGATCGACAAAGTGATCCCTGTGTGTGCCGGTATGGCCGGCGGCAGCGCGGATGCGGCCGCTGTGCTGCGGGGCCTGCGGAAGCTGTATGCCCCGGATATGAGCATTGCCCGGCTGTGCCGCATTGGCGAATGGGTGGGCAGCGATGTGCCGTTCTGTGTGTTCGGCGGAACGGCCCTGGCCGAAGGGCGGGGCGAGATCCTGACGCGCTTGCCCCCCATGCCGGCGTGCTGGGCCGTGGTGTGCAAGCCGGCTTTTCCCATGTCCACGCCGGAGCTGTTTGGCTGCGTGCGCACCCAGCGGCTGCGCCGGCATCCGGATACCCGCGGCATGCTGCAAAGCCTGGAAAAGCAGGATCTGTCCGGAATTCTCCGCCGGGTTTATAACGTGTTTGAAGAAGTGCTGACGGAGAAACACGACGAGGTGTTTTATATCAAGGATCGCCTGCTGGATCTGGGCGCGCTCAGCGCCTGTATGACCGGTTCCGGCCCCACGGTGTTCGGCCTGTTTACCGACCGGGGATTGGCTGAAGCCGCGGCGTCGGCTTTGAAAGAAGAATATCAGCAAACATACCTTACCACCATGGTCAATGTATAAAAATGGAAAACACCGTCCAAACTGTAGATAACTTCTACATAGGACGGTGTTTTTTTTCATGAAGCAACGGGAACTTTGGACGCGGTGGATTGCGGCGGCGCTGTTGGCCGGGCTGGCTGTTTCGCTGCTGTGGGGCATGTGGTCCCTGCAGCGCCAGCAGGCGCTGGCCGGGGAGTTGATTCGCCTGCATGTGATCGCGGCGTCGGATGATATGGCCGACCAGCAGCTGAAGCTGCAGGGGCGGGATGTGGTGTTGGAAGAGGCGGAGACCCTTTTGGAAGAGTCGGCTTCCCGCGAGGAGGCGGAGCGCTGCCTGCGGGCCCACCTGCCGCAGCTGCGGGCGGCGGCGGAAAAAACGGTGCGGGCTGCCGGCTGCGGATATGGGGTGCAAACCCTGCTTGCACCGGAAACGTATCCCACCCGGGATTATGGCACCTTTGCCCTGCCCGGCGGAGAATATTTGAGCCTTCGCGTGATTATCGGGCCGGGGGAGGGGCATAACTGGTGGTGCGTGGTGTACCCCCCGCTGTGTACTGCCGCCGTGTCGGGGGATTTGGAACAGGAGGCCCGGCGTACCGGCCTTTCGCAGGAGGATCTTGCCCTGATCACCCGGACGGATGGGGAATATGTGCTGAAATTTAAATCCATTGAACTCTGGCAGTCGTGGAGAGAACGGTGGCAGGGGAAATGAACAGAACCAGCCGGAGCGCCGCTCCGGCTGGTTTTCTGTGCAGAAAAGGGGAAAGAAACTTTCATGTCGAACAAATGTGTGATATAATACAAAAAAGAACGACAGCGGGAGGAGAAAGGGATGGCGAAACAGGGATTGACCATTATCATGGATCGGGCAGGCACCGGAAAGTCGGCTGCTGTGCTGCGGGAGATCGCGGCGGAGGGGCTGGCAGGGCGGCAGATGCTGCTGGTGCCGGAGCATGCTTCCCATCAGGCGGAGCGGGATCTGTGCGCAGCCTGCGGTGACCGGGCGTCGCGGCATGCGGCGGTGGCCAGTTTTCGCTGGCTGGCGGCGGACATTCTGCAGCGCACCGGCGGCGTCGGCGGTACGGTGCTGGACGGCGGCGGAAAAATCCTGACCATGTACCGGGCGCTGCAGGCCAATATGAGCGCCTTGAAGGTGTACCGCCGCCCATCCCAGCGGGCGGCCTTTCTGGAGCAGCTGATTCATTTGCAGGAGGAATTGCGGGCCTATTGCGTGGACTATCAAACGCTGCTGGACCGGCAGCAGTCGGTCTCCCCGCTTTTGGCGGATAAGCTGCAGGATATTGCGCTGATCTGCGGTACATATGATGCCATGCTTACCGAGGGCGGCCGGGACTGCCGTGATTTGATGGAGCGGGTGCTGAGCGTGCTGGACAGCCCGGAAGGCAAAGATTATTTTCGCGGCATGCAGATCTATGCCGATGGCTTTTTATATTTTAACGCCCGGGAGGAAGCAGTGCTGCGCCATATGCTGCAGTATGCCGACTCCGTAACAGTGACGCTGCTGGGAGATATGCAGCGGACAGACGGCGTTTTTGCGGTGGCGCAGCAGGTGCGTTCCCGGCTGCTGCGCCTGGCGGAAGAGGTGCATGTCAGTGCCCGGACCATCGCTTCGCCTATGGCTGGGGCTCCGGCCGGGGATCCCGCCCTGCGGCATTTGGAAAGGGGCTTTTTCGGCGCGCTGCGGCCCTACGGAGAACCGACAGAGGCTGTGGCGCTGTATCAGGCCCACACGGCCTATGATGAAGTGGAGCGGGCGGCGGCGGAGATCCGCCGGCTGCTGGCTGAAGGCAAGTGCCGCTGCCGGGATGTGCTGGTGGCGGCCCGCAATATGGGGGATTACGAAGCCACCATTGAAAATGTGTTTGAACGCTATGACCTGCCTGCCTTTCTGAACCGCAGCCGGGATATTTTGGAAAAGCCTGTGGTGGCTTTGGTGCTGGCGGCGCTGGATACGGTGTCGGGCGGCTGGGAATATGAAGATCTCTTCCGCTATTTGAAAACCGGCATGACGGGCATTTCTGCCGAGGATTGCGATCTGCTGGAGAACTATGTGCTCAAGTGGGAGATCCGCGGCGGCATGTGGACGCGGGAGGAGGGCTGGAGCGCCCATCCGGATGGATACGGTGCAGAGATGACAGAGGAGGCTGCGGCGCGTCTGGCGGCGCTCAATGTTTCCCGCGCAGCGGTGCGGGGACCGTTGATTGCGCTGCAGCGGGATCTGCGGAGCCATCAAACCGCCCGGGGACAGGTCGATGCTCTGTGCGATTTCCTGGAGCGGATTTCCCTGCCCGGCCATTTGAAGGAGAAAACGGAGCTGTTCCGCTCTTTGGGGGAGAATAAACTGGCTGATGAATACGGGCAGATCTGGAAGATCCTGTGCGATGTGATGGATCAGTTCGTTCTGATCCTGGGGGATGCGGAACTGGAAAGCCGGGAGTTTACCCGCCTGTTGAAACTGGTGCTGTCCCAGTATGATATTGGCACCATTCCGGCGGCTTTGGATCAGATCAGCGTGACGGAGATCACCCGAAATGACCGCCATAGTTACCGCTATGTTTTTTTGCTGGGGGTCAACGACCATGTGCTTCCGGCGGCCGGCAGTCCCGGCGGCATCCTGACGGACAGCGACCGGGAGGAGCTGCTGGAGGGGGATCTGCGCCTGGCGCCCTTTGGCGTGGAGCAGATGAATATGGAATTGATGCATCTGTATGCGGCTTTGGGACAGGCTACCGAGCGCCTGTGCGTCAGCTGGCCCGTAGCGGATCTTTCCGGCGCGGAACTGCGGCCCGCTTTTGTGGTGGGGCGGCTGCGTCGCCTGTTCCCCGCGGTGGCGGTAGAAATGCAGACGGATGAACGGCGGTTATTGGCGGCGCCCGTTCCGGCTTTGGAAGAGGCGGGGAAGCGGGGAAAAGGTTCCTTGTGGGCGTATTTTGCCGCAGACGAAGGGCTGCGGGATCGCTTGGCGGCCATGGAACGGGCCCGTACCATGGAGCGGGGGCGCCTGTCGCCGGCGGCGGTGCGCACGCTGTATGGTGAACAGATCCGCATGTCGGCTTCCCGCATGGATCAGCTCAACTCCTGCCACTTTGCCTTTTTTATGCAGTATGGGCTGAAAGCCCGGGAGCGCCGCAAGGCGGGGCTGGATGCGCCGGAGATCGGCACGTTTTTGCATTACCTGCTGGAAAACACCGCCAGGGAAGCGAAACTGCGGGGCGGATTTCAGAATCTTTCCGAGGAGGAACTCCATGGGCTGATTGCCGGGTATATCGATTGCTTTGCCCGGGAGAATCTGGGGGGATTGAAAGATAAAAGCGCCCGTTTCCGCTATCTTTTCGGCCGGTTGAAAAAAACGGCCTATGCCATTGTGGATAATGTGGCGGCGGAATTGGCCGTGTCGGACTTTGTTCCCATGGCCTTTGAGCTGGAGTTCGGCGGCGCGGGCAGGCTGCCTGCCGTGTCCATCAGCGCCGGCGGCGCACAGCTGCGGGTCAGCGGCAAAGTGGATCGGGTAGACGGTTGGCTGAAGGACGGCAAGCTGTATTTGCGGGTAGTGGACTATAAAACGGGTAAAAAGAAATTTGACTTGGCGGAGATCCTGCACGGCGTGGGCGTGCAGATGCTGCTGTACCTGTTTACACTGCAGCGGGCTGGGGGCAGCGCCCTGGGCGCGGAAGGGGCTGAGATCGTGCCTGCGGGCGTGGAATACCTGCCGGCCCGGGATGTGATCTTGACCATGGATCGCAATGCCGGGGATGCGGAGATCACTGCGGCCATGAAAAAGGAACTGAAGCGCAGCGGCATGTTTTTGAACAACGCTGAAGTGTTGGAGGCCATGGAGCATGGGGCTGCGGAAGGGCCCTGCTTCCTGCCGCTGTCCATCAAAAAGGACGGCACCATCACCGAGGGAGTGGCCACGGCGGCGCAGCTGGGCAAATTGAGCCGCTATGTGGATCACCTGCTGGAGCAGATCGCCGCAGAGATGGAGCGTGGCAATATTGACGCCGATCCGAACTACCGCAGTGAAAGCAAAAATGCCTGCGCCTACTGCGCTTTTGCCTCTGCCTGCCATTTTGAAGAGGGGCGGGGCAGCGACCGGAGGGAGTATATTGCATCGGTCAAGGAACAGGAATTTTGGGAAGAACTGGACCGCCTCTGTGCGGAGAAAGGGGAGGGATGAGCATGGGCGTACAGTTGACACAGGAGCAGCAGGCGGCAGTGGAAAACCGCGGCGGCAGCCTGCTGG
The DNA here is from genome assembly GCA_937915065.1 of uncultured Clostridia bacterium. Taxonomy (GTDB): domain Bacteria; phylum Bacillota; class Clostridia; order Oscillospirales; family Oscillospiraceae; genus Pseudoscillospira. Next base: position 15,517 of record CALDMR010000130.1, on the reverse strand, counting down.
TTTCCGCTGCTGCGGGCAGCGGAAAAACCAAGGTGCTGGTGGAGCGCCTGTTCCGCTATATTACCGATCCGGAGCATCCTGTCGATGTGACGGATTTTCTGATCATCACCTATACCAAAGCGGCGGCGGCGGAACTGCGGATGAAAATCGCCGCGGAGCTGGCCGAGCGGCTGGCTGAGGATGGGGACAACCTGCATCTGCAAAAGCAGAGCCTTCTGATCTACCGGGCAGATGTGCGCACGGTGGATTCTTTCTGTACCAATCTGCTGCGGGAAAATATTCACCTGGTGGGCGGCAGCGGAGAAGACTGCGCCCTCACGGCGGATTTTCGGGTGCTGGATGAAAAGGAGGCGGAATTGCTGCGCCTGCAGGTGCTGGAGCGGGTGCTGGAGCAGTTCTATGACCGGATGGAAGAGGGAGACGGCGCAAGCCTGCTGGCCGATACCATCGGCGCCGGCCGGGACGACAGTGCTCTGGCTGCCCTGGTGCTGCAGATCTTTACAAAACTGCAAAGCCACGCCTATCCGATGCAGTGGCTTCGGGAGCAGGAGCAGATGTGGGCGAATATGCCGGAGAAAATGGAGGATACGCCCTATGGCCGGGAACTTATGGAGGATGCCTGTGCCACGCTGCGCTATTGGGTAGAAATGTTCGGCGGGCTTTGCCGGGAGCTGGAAGAAGATGAAACGTTGTCCCAGAAATATCTGCCCGCCTTTGCGGCGGCCTTGGAGAGCATGCAGCAGTATCTTGCTCTGCTCCACCAGGGATGGGATGCGGCCTGCGGGGGTGAAATAGCCTTTGGCACCCTGAAAGCGGTTCGCGGGGACAACAGCCTGAAAGACCGGGCCAAGGCCTTGCGGGACGCCTGCAAAAAAGACTGCGAGACCATCTTGAAACGCTTTTCAGTGACCAATGGAGAGATGCGCGCGGATCTGATGCACATGGCTCCGGCCATGTTGGCGCTGCTGCGTTTAACGGGAGATTTTGCCACGGCCTATGCTGCGGAAAAGCTGCGCCGCAATGCCACAGATTTTTCCGACCAGGAGCATTTTGCCCTGGAGTTGCTGGTGGATGCCCAGGGGACGCCCACAGCCCTGGGCCGCGCTGTGTCCGCGCGCTACCGGGAGATCATGATCGATGAATTTCAGGATACCAACGAAGTGCAGAATCAGATCTTTGCCGCTGTGTCCAAGGGGGAAAAGAATCTTTTCATGGTGGGGGATATGAAACAGTCTATTTACCGTTTCCGCCTGGCAGACCCCACGATTTTTCTGCGCCATTATCAAAAAGATCCCCTGTACACGGAGGCGAAGGAGGGGGAGGAGCGCAAACTGCTCCTGTCGAAAAACTTCCGCTCCCGCCGGGAGATCCTGGACGCCGCCAATTTCATCTGCGGCAGCCTGATGTCGCCGGCCGTTGGTGAAATGGCCTATACAGAGGATGAGGCCCTGCATTTTGGGGCGTCTTATTACCGGGAGAAACCGGGCTGCGAGGCGGAATTCTATTTGATGGATTACCGGAAAAAGAGCGGAAGCGACGCCAAGGACGAGGTGAAGTGCGCCGAAGCGGAAGCTCGGTTCGTGGCCCACCGGATCCGGCAGCTGCTGGATGAACCCTACATGGTGCAGGGAGAGGACGGCGGGCTGCGCCCGGTGCAGGAGGAGGATATTGTGATCCTGCTGCGTTCGCCCAACGCCCGGCAAAAGTTGTATGAACGGGTGCTGGCGGAGCAGGGGATCGCCTGTGCTGCTGCGAGCGGCGAGGATTTTTTCTCGGCTATGGAAGTGGCTGTGACCTATGCCATGCTGCAGCTGATTGATAATCCCCATCAGGATGTGCCGCTGATCTCCGTGCTGCGCTCGCCGGTGTTTGCCTTTTCTCCGGATCGGCTGGCGGAGATCCGCGCAGGCTGTCCCCAGGGAGATTTCTACACGGCGCTGGCAGAGAATGGGGGAGAGGATGCACGTTCTTTTCTGGAAGCATTGCGGGAACTGCGCCTTTTGGCGCCGGACATGAGCGTACACCGGCTGCTGTGGCACCTGTATAACCGGTGGAACCTGCTGGGCGTTTTTGGGGCCATGGAGGACGGGCCTGCCCGCCGGGAGCGCCTGATCGCCCTGTATGAGCATGCCCGCAGCTTTGAGGCGGCGGGCTATCGGGGCCTGTTTCCCTTTGTCAGTCACCTGCGCGCCCTGTTGGAGGCGGGAGAAGGACTCCAGTCTGCGGCTGCGGAAGTGGGGCGCGGCGTGCGTTTGATGAGCATTCACAAGTCCAAGGGGCTGGAGTTTCCGGTGGTCATTCTGGCGGAGCTGAACAAATCCTTTAATAAACAGGATGTCCAGGCGCCGGTACTGATGCACCCGAAGTTGGGGCTGGGGCCGGTTTGTGTGGATTTGGAGCGAAAGATCCGTTACAGCACCGTGGCCCGGGAGGCTGTGGCCCACTGCCAGCTGCGGGAGCAGAAGAGCGAGGAGCTGCGGGTGCTGTATGTGGCCCTGACCCGGGCCAAGGAAAAACTGATCCTGGTGACGGCCATGCGCAATGCCGCCGGCGCTGTGAAGAAGCTGCTGCCCCGGGCGTCCTGCCCGGCGGCAGCGGCGGCGGTGGCATCCTGCGACAGCATGGCCCAGTGGGTTCTGCTGCCCCTGCTGTGCCGCACGGAGGCCTATCCCTTGCGCCAGGCTGTGGATATGGAAGCGCCGTTCCCCTGTAATGACGGCATCCCCTGGCGGGTGGAATGGGTGGACAGCGAAGCCTATCAGCAGCGCGGCAGGCGGGCCTTGGCGGCGGACGGAGAAGCACAGGCCGAGCTGCCCTTTGATCCGGCGCTGCTGTCCTTCCGCTATCCTTTTGCACAGGAAACCCAGATCCCCTCCAAAGTGACGGCCACCCAGCTGAAGGGCCGCCTGGTGGATCAGCGGGTGGCAGAGGATGCGCGCCAGCCGCAGGCCTGGGGGGATGCGTTCCCTGCGCCCCGCTTCAGAATGGAACAGCGGGGGCTGACTGCGGCGGAGCGGGGCACGGCGATGCACCAAGCCATGCAGTTTCTGGACTTTTCCAGAACGGGTACGCCGGAGGAGATCGCTGGAGAGATGACCCGCATGGAGCGGCAGGGATTTCTTACCGCAGAACAGGCTGCCTGCGTGGATTGCGCTGCCATCCTGGCCCTGTTTGCGTCTCCTTTGGGGGGCGCGCTGCGCGCTGCGCCGGCGGATCGGCTGTGGCGGGAATACCGCTTTTCTGTGCTGGAAAAACTGTCTGATTATCTGCCGGAAACGGCGTCGCAGGATGAGATCCTGCTGCAGGGCGCGGTGGATTGCTTTTTCGAAACAGCGGATGGCACGCTGACCGTGGTGGATTTTAAAACAGACCGCATCCGGCCCGGCGGAGAGGCGGAGCGGGCGGCCCATTACACCGTTCAGCTGAGCGCGTACAGCCGCGTTTTGGAACGCATTTTTGAAAAGCGGGTCACCCGCCGGATCCTTTACTTTTTTGCCACCGGCGGCAGCGTGGAGCTTTGAATGGCGGCTGAGCTGTAAAAAATGCGGAAATTTCCTGCTTTTTTCGTAAATAATCCTTGCTTTTTGAAAAGGTGTGTGTTAAACTAACATTTGCCTGTGATCAGGTAATCGAATGGGAAAGAGGTGAACAAGAGCAATGAAGGAAGGAATCCATCCCAATTATCAGCAGACTACAATTCGCTGCGCCTGCGGTAATGTGATTGAGACAGGTTCTACCAAGAAGGATATCAAGGTGGAAGTCTGCTCTAAGTGTCACCCCTTCTTCACCGGCAAGCAGAAGCTGGTGGATACCGGCGGCCGTGTTGCAAAGTTCAACAAGAAGTTCGGCCTGTAAGCATAAGGATCATCCTTATGTGTTCATGTGACGCAAAAAATCCCCGTATCGCTTGCGATACGGGGGTTTCTTTTTTGCATGGGATGGCATATACTGAAATGGATCAAATGCGAAGAAAGGTGGGCTTGTAATGGAAGGAACATTGCGTGCGGCGGACTGGAAGGCGCTTTCCTGCGAAGTATTTCAAACCTTTGCGGATGCGCCGCTGTTGACGGCGGGAGACCGGAGCGGCCTGAATACCATGGTTATTGGCTGGGGCGGTTTGGGAACCCTTTGGGGCATGCCGGTGTGCACGGTTTATGTCCGCCCGGAGCGGTATACCTATGCGTTTATGGAGCGCTGCGAGTGCTATACCGTGTCCGCTTTTTCTCGGGAGTGGCGCGAAAAACTGGAGATCTGCGGCCGCAGAAGCGGCCGGGATGTGGATAAAGTAAAGGCCTGCGGTCTAACTTGCGCCTATACGGAAGCGGGAGCGCCTTATTTTGAGGAGGCGGAGCTGGTCATTGCCTGCAGAAAGTTGTATGCGCAGGATCTGTCGGTAGAGCATCTGACGGAGAAAGACAGCGTTCTGCCCTATTACGGCGCAAAAGGCGGCTGGCACCGGATGTATATCGGCGCGGTGGAGCAGGTGCTGCGGAAATAATATAAAATTCATCCCTGGGAGGATCTATGGAAACAGAACAGAAGAAAACTTTGGAAGAGCATCGGGATCGGGTGATCCTGGTAGGACTGAACGCCGGCCGGCTGAAAGCGGAGGAAAACGCGGACGAATGGTCCATGGAAGAGCTGGCCGCCCTGACGGAGACTGCCGGAGGCGAACCCATTGCCCAGGTGCTGCAAAATAAGGATGCGCCGGATCCCCGCACCTTTATCGGCGAGGGTAAGGTGGAGGAAGTGAAGGCGCTGATCGAAAACGAGCATGCGGAGATGGTGATTTTTGACAACGATCTGTCGCCCTCTCAGATGCGGGTGCTGACGGATGCTTTCGGTGTGCAGGTGTTGGACCGCAGCGGACTGATCCTGGATATTTTTGCAAAGCGCGCCAAAACCAAGGAGGGACGGCTGCAGGTGGAACTGGCTCAATACCAGTATCTGCTGCCCCGCCTGACCGGTATGTGGACCCATCTGGTGCGGCAGACGGCGTCCGGCGGCAAAAGTCCCATCGGTACCCGCGGCCCCGGCGAAACGCAGTTGGAAACAGACCGCCGCCATATCCACCGCAAAATCGATAAATTGCGGGCGGATCTGGAGGAGGTGCGCCGGGTGCGGGGGACTCAGCGCCAGCAGCGCACCAAAAACGAGATCCCGGTGGTGGCCATCGTGGGCTACACCAATGCGGGCAAATCCACGCTGCTCAATGCTTTGACCGGAGCAGATATTCCTGCCAATAACCGCCTGTTTGACACCTTGGATACCACATCCCGCCTGTTGGCGGTCAGCGATATGCTGGATGTGGTTCTGTCCGATACCGTCGGCTTCATCCGCAAGCTGCCCCACCAGTTGGTGGACGCCTTTAAGGCCACGCTGGAGGAGTTGGAATATGCGGATCTGCTGCTCCATGTGATCGACGTTTCCAACCCCATGTGGCAGGAACAGGCGGCGGTGGTGGACAAGCTGATCGGAGAGCTGGGCGCCCAGCAGACGCCTTGTATCCGGGTGTACAACAAGGCTGACCGGGTCAGTGCGGAGGATCGGCCCCACGGCGAGGCGTCGATTGCCATTTCCGCTAAAACGGGGGCAGGACTGCCGGAACTGCTGGAACTGATCGAACAGACGCTGGATCGGGGTTCCCGCCGGGTCATCCTTCATCTGCCCTATGATCAGGGGGCGCTGTTGGATCTGCTGTATCGCGAGGCCAAGGTACTGGATGTGCAGTATGAGGATACCACGGTGGTGGAGGCGGTTTGCAGCCGCAAAACCCTGGGCAGAGTGCGGCCGTATGTCTGGCCGCCCCTGGAAGAAGAAAAAGAGGAGTGGGAACTGTGAGCGAGGCGTGCAGCTATCTGATCCCCTATGAAGATGCGCAAAGCGAGTTTGTAGAGAAAAAGTCCCGCTTCATCAGCCATATCTGGCGGGTGGAAAACGAGGAGGAGGCCCGCGGGCGCATTGAAGAGATGCGGAAAAAATACCATGATGCCCGGCATAACTGCTGGTGCTATCTGCTGCGGGAGGGCGGCCTGCTGCGCTACAGTGACGACGGCGAGCCTCAGGGCACGGCGGGCCAGCCCATGCTGAATGTGTTTCAGCGCCGGGAGATCACCAATGTCTGCTGTGTGGTTACCCGCTATTTCGGCGGTGTGCTGCTGGGCACCGGCGGGCTGACCCGGGCCTATACCCGGGGGGCGGCAGATGCTCTGGCTGCCGCGGGACAAAGCAGGATGTGCTTGTGGGAAAATGAGCTGCTGACCATTCCCTATGCCCTGTTTGAACAGGTCAAACTCCTGGTGGCCGGGGCAGAGGGTGTGATCGGTGAAACAGACTACGGTGCGGAGATTACCCTGAGCTTGACGCTGCCTCAGGGGGGGCGGCATACCTTGCAGGAAAAACTGACGGAGCTGTCGGCAGGAAAGCTGTTTCTGGAGGCGTTAGGGGAAGAATTCAAACCCGGCCCCCGGGAAGAAATCAGTTGATGGCCCTTTAACTTACGGAACGATATCATAGAAAAACAGGCTTTGCCGGGTGCGGCAAAGCCTGTTTTTTTGTTTTCGGGGTTGACAATGGTGAGAGCAAGGGATATAATTAACCCAACTTATATAAATCTGGTTAACTATTGGAGGGGTTTTATGAATCTGCATGATAGCTTGAACCGCTATTATTATGATACGATCGTGTGCGACCTGCGGCAAGCGGCCCGCTGCGGTGGTGGAGAGCTGTCTTATAACAGTGCAATGTATTTGGATGTCATTTCCTATCAGGCGGCCTCCGGCGGCTGCACCATCAGCAGCCTGGCCAGAACGCTGCACATCTCCAACTCCGCCGCCACCATGAAGGTCAATGACCTGGTGCGGATGGGATTGGTGGAAAAGGTGCGCAGCGACACGGACCGGCGTGTGCTTTATCTGCATCTGACGGAAATTGCCGCCCAGTGGGAACGGGATTATGACACGCCTTTTGACCGGGCGGTACAACAGGTCGAGCGGCAGTTCAGCCCGGAGGAGATTTCTGCTTTTTGCCGGATGCTGGACGTATTTATGGACGAATATCAAAAGGAGTTTTAAGCATGTCCTTATCAACGCAACATTTTGCCACCATGGCGCCCACGCGCCTGTTCTTTCGCTGTGCGATCCCCTGTATGATCGCCATGGCGGTGACCTCTCTCTACACCATTGCCGACGGCATTTTTGTGGGCCGTTTTTTGGGTGCGGAGGCCCTGGCGGCAGTCAATCTGGTGATGCCCTTTGTGCTGATCAGCTTCGTTTTTCCGGATCTGATCGCGGTGGGATCATCGGTTCAAATTGCCATTCGGCTGGGAGAAAAACGGGAAAATGAGGCCAGCCGAATCTTCACGGTGTGCTCCCTGCTGATCATCGCTGCATCCTTTGTCATCGGGTTTGTGGGCTATGTTTTGGCGGAGCCTGTGCTGCACCTGATGGGTGCGGACGCCTCTGTGGCGGCTTTGGCTACGGAGTATGTGCGGGTTTACGCAGTGTTTGCGCCGCTGATCATGGTGTTTTACGCCGTGGACAATTATCTGCGGATCTGCGGAAAGCCGCGCTACAGCATGACGGTGACTGTGGTCACATCGCTGCTGAATATTTTCCTGGATTTCCTGTTTCTGGGCCCCCTGCATATGGGGATCGGCGCGGCGGCGCTGGCATCCTGCCTGTGCATGTCCCTGGGCACGGTACTCAATTTCCTGCCCTTTTTGTTCAAAAAACTGCCCCTGCGCTTTGTGTGCGGCGGAATTTCCCTGCGGATGCTGGGGCAGATCTGCTATAACGGATCGTCGGAGTTTTTCTCCAGTGTGTCCGGCTCGCTCCTGATGGTGGTGCTGAACAGTGTGCTGCTGCACCTGGCCGGATCTGCTGCAGTGGCGGCCTTCTCGATTGTTCTGTATGTGGACAGCGTGGCGAAAAACATGCTTTTCGGTATGGCGGATGCGCTGCAGCCGGCCATCAGCTATTGTTACGGCGCCGAGCTGCGCCGCCGGATCGTGGCGCTGGAAAAGCGCGTGATGCTGGTTGGTGCTGTAGTGGCGGCTTTGGCCTTTGCGCTGATGCATTTTGGCGGCGGCGCACTGCTGTCCCTGTTTTTGCAGGGTGAAAGCGCCGAGGTCACAGCCTTGGCCATGCGGTCTATGGAGCTGTTTTCCTTTGGATATCTGGTCTGCTGGCTCAATATTGCCTTGAGCTCCTTCTTTACCGGGGTCAACTGTCCGGGATCGTCTTTGGGGATTTCCCTGGGAAATGCGCTGGTGTTCCCGTTGCTGGGGCTGATTATTCTGGTTCCCTTGTGGGGATTGGATGGTGTTTGGCTCTGCAGTGCGTTTGGAAATGTACTGACTGCAATCACCGGCCTGGTTTTTCTGGGGCGCTTTTGGAAACGGCGCTGGCGGCAGCCGAAGGAGGAAAAAGTTCAGTCTCCGGTTGGAAGCGGCGAAGAGGCGTGCTATAATGAGGGCAGATAATCGCGCTGCAAAGGCGTGAGAAAGGGATGGCTGAAGGATGGCGGAAGAAAAGTACATTGCGCCCAAAGATGCGGCAGAGATCCTGTCAGTCAAGAAGAATACGGTTTATGATATGATCCGGCAGGGCCGCCTGCGGGCGGTCAAGATCGGAAAGCAGTTCCGGATTCGCGAAGCTGATGTGCTGGCGCTGGTCAGCGGCGCTGCGCAGGCGGAGCCGGGTGCGGAGCTGGCCGGCCGGCAGGGGGACGAAGTGATCCTTTGCGGCCAGGACATGTTGCTGGACAATTTGTGCGCCCGTGTTAACGCGGCAGAGGGGCGGCAGGCGGTGCGCCGCTCCTACCAGGGCAGCTATAATGCGATTTTTTCGCTGTACCAGGGGCATGTGCAGTTGGCTACCGCCCATTTGTGGGATTGGGAAAGCGACAGTTACAATCTTCCCTTTGTCCGGAAAATGCTGCCGGGCATGGCGGTGCGGGTCTACCACATTGTCAACCGGGCCGTAGGCATCTATACGGCGGTGGGGAATCCGAAAAAAATCACATCGATTCTGGACTTTGCCCGGGAGGATGTGCGAATGGTCAACCGGGAAAGGGGCAGCGGCATCCGTGTGCTGACGGACAGTCTCTTCCTGCAGCATGGGATCAGCCCATCTGCTGTGGGCGGGTATGACCGGGTGGTAGGCTCACATATGGCTGCGGCAGAAGCGGTGGCCCGGGGAGAGGCAGACTGTGCCTTCGGCAATGCCCGCAGTGTGCTGGGATCTGAAACAGTGGACTTTCATTTGGTAAAGTATGAGCAATATGATTTGATCGTACCGGAAGCGGAATTGGAAAAAAGTGTAGTGCAGCGCCTGTTGGGGGTGCTGGAGTCGGAAGCCATGCGCCTGGAAACGGAGGCACTGGGAGGCTATGATGCGGCAGATATGGGAAAACGGTTGCTTTGACCCCTTGCGCAGCGCGCTGTTTTCTGGTATAGTAATATCATCTGGATGAACGATACCACGCAGAGGAGTTTGCCATGTTGGAATTATCGCCTTTTCAACCGAATAGCGGTACGGCTGAATTCGTGGGCACCACGGTGTTGGACACGATCGGCCTGGTCATTCCCAATGTGGACTGGCAGCTGCGCGCTCAGGCGGATTATCTGAAAGAATACCGCAGTATTGGTATTCTCAGTTCCCGTACCGGCGCCGCCGGTCAGATCAATGCAGTGGATGAGGCGGTCAAGCGGACCAACACGGAGGTGCTCAGCATTCAGCTGCCCCGTGATACCAAGGGTTGGGGCGGCCATGGCAACTACATTGTCCTGGGCGCAGCCAACGAGGCAGATGCCCGGGAGGCCATCGAGATCGCCCTGGACTATACCAAGCGCTATTCCGGCGAGTTGTATATCAGCGGCGAGGGGCACCTGGAGCTGACATATTCCGCCCATGCGGGGGAAGCGATTCAGAAATTTTTCGGTGCGCCGGCGGGAGCGGCTTTTGGATTTGTAGCCGGTTCTCCTGCGGCCGTCGGTATGGTGATGGCCGATACCTGCGTGAAAGCGGGCGATGTGGAGCTGTTGCGGTATATGGATGCCGACCGGGGCACCAGCCACACCAACGAAGTGATCGTAGCCTTTACCGGCGATGCCAGCGGAGTGAAGAGCGCTGTGCTGGCGGCGCGCCAGGTGGGCCTGGATCTGCTGAAGGCCCTCGGCAGCGAAGGGATTCCTGTGGGGACTCCCTATCTGCACTGAAAACAAATCAATGGATTAAGCGGCAAAGCAGTTTCTGCTTTGCCGCTTTTGCGTTTGGTTCAAAAAGAGCGCGCCCCGCATGATGCGGGGCGCGCTTTGGCTGTTTGCATAGGGAGGGGGGATTAGTCCTCGTCCTCTTCGCCGTTTGCCAGGCTGGACAGATCAAAATTCAGCTTCTGGCCGCAGCCGGGGCAGACGACTTCGCCGGATTCCAGCACGGAATCGTCGAAATAGATCTCGTCGCCGCAGTTGGGGCAGACGGAAGCGTAGCAATCCTCTTCTTCGTCGTCCTCGACCTCATCCTCGTCGAAATCTTCGTCATCTTCGTCGAAGAGCAGGCTTTCCACATCGGACAGGTCGTCGCTGACGGCGTCGATTTCTTCGCCCAGCTCGGCCTGCTCGGTCTGCAGGTCTTCCAGCTCCAGAGCCACATCCTGCAGGATGTCCATCATCATGGAGATGAGCTTGCCTTCCTTGCTCTTCTCAGTGTCGATATTCAGGCCCTCGGCCAGTCCCTTGAGGTAAGCAACCTTTTCAGCAATCGTCATAATCATGCGCTCCTTTCAATCGATCCGCGGTTTTCCGCGGTGGTGTTCGGTATGAGAAACAATGCGTGCAGCATGGGAAGCACACTGCACGCATAATTTCACTTGATCAATTAGCCCTTCACGCGGCTCATGTATTCGCCGGTGCGGGTGTCGACCTGGATCTTGTCGCCGATGTTGATGAACAGGGGCACCTTGATCTCTGCGCCGGTTTCCAGGGTGGCGGGCTTCAGAGTGTTGGTGGCAGTGTTGCCGGCCAGGCCGGGCTCGGTTTCCGTTACTTCCAGATCCATAAAGTTGGGCACTTCCACGCTGAACACGTTGCCCTTGTAGCTCAGCAGCTTGCAGGGGGTGTTTTCGGTGATGAAGCGGAAAGCATCGCCCAGAGCGTCCTTGTTCAGGGGCACCATATCATAGGTTTCCATATCCATGAAGTAGTACAGATCGCCGTCGTTGTAGCTGTATTCCACATCAGTGCGCTCGATGAATGCTTCTTCAAATTTGTCGGTGGGGTTGAACGAAGTTTCGGTCACTGCACCGGTGATCACGTTCTTCATCTTGGTGCGCACGAAAGGAGAACCCTTGCCGGGCTTCACGTGCTGGAACTCCACGACCTGCATAACTTTGCCGTCGTATTCAAAAGTTTTGCCGTTTCTGAAATCGCCTGCAGTAATAGTAGCCATAATCAAAATTCCTCCCCAGATAGTCCGATAATTTCGGAAGTGAAAATATCATAATAAAGTAAATATATTGTATCGCATCTGCCGCCGTTTGGCAAGTGGTTTTCCGAGAAAAGGAGAGGATTCTGTGCGGAAATCAGGCGAAAATCTCAGTGCAGCAGCAGTAGATCTTCGGAGGCTGCCGAAACGTGGATGATTTCGCCGGCCCGGCGCTCCAGAGCGGCCCAGGCGGCTTTTTCCAGTTCCATCTCCAGGGTGGGGTACAGGGCGTCCGGCGGTGCGCTGCAGGGACGCAGCAGGACGATGGTGGAAAACACATCATCGATGATTTGCAGGATGGTGCATGGAATCGTGTTTTCGCCCTGGGGCGGTGCTGGCCGCACATAGTGGCGGCGCACGCCCAGCAGGCAAATATCTTCCGGGATGGGCTGACTGCAGCGCAGATATACGCCCCAATCCTCGGCGTAAATCCGCCCGTCATCCGCAGCGCGGCAGCGGGTGTAATTTTTACAGCCGGACAGCAGCGCGGCGGCCTGGGTAACGGGACGGTCAAACAGATCCCGAGTGGTTTGCACCGGCTGGGAAGTTCCCTGATCCAGTACGCAGACCCTTTGCGCCAGGCGGTATACTTCATCCCGGTTGTGGGATACCAGCAGCGTGGTGCCGGAAAATTCCTGCAGGAGCTGCCTCAGTTCCAGCTCCATCTCCCACTTCAGATAGCTGTCCAGAGCGGAGAAGGGTTCATCCAGCATCAGAAGGCGGGGCCTGCCGATGAGAATACGGGCCAGGGCCACCCGCTGCTGCTGGCCGCCGGATAATTCCCGGGGCAGGCGCTTTTCCAGGCCATCCAGACGGAATTGGCGGATGAAAGCCTGGGCACGGGCCAATTTTTCTTTTTTGGGGCAGGACTCCCGAATGCCCGCGGCAATGTTTTCTGCTACGGTCATGGTGCTGAACAGGGCGTAATTCTGGAACAGCAGCCCTACCTGCCGCTCCTGGGGAGATAAGTTGATCTTTTTTTCGGAGTCGAAAAAAGGAATGCCGTCCACCACGATGCGGCCCGCGTCGGGCTGGACGATGCCGGCGATGCAGCGCAGCGTCATGCTTTTGCCGCAGCCGGAACCGCCCAGTATGGCCAGCACCTCATTGTCTGCGGCGAAGGATACATTCAGCTGGAAAGAGCCGAATTCTTTTTGGATGTTTACTTCAATGGACATAGATCGAACTCCTTTTACCAGCGGCGCACATTTTTCATACCCTTGCCGGAGATCAGATTCATGGCCAGCAGAATGACAAAGGCAATGGCCAGCATGATGACGACCCAGACGCCGGCGGTGAGGTAGTCGCCGTTGTTGATGACCAGGGCGATGCGCTGGGAAATGGTTCCGGTTTTGTGGGCGATGTTGCCGGCCAGCATGGAAGTGGCCCCGTATTCCCCCAGGGCGCGGGCAAAGGTGAGGATCGTGCCGGAGGCAATGCCGGGCAGGGCCTCCGGCATAATGACCTGCCAGAAAATCGCCCGCTCGCTCATGCCCAGGGTGCGCCCGGCATAGATGAGATCTACATTGACCTGTTCAAAGGCGGCCCTGGCGTTGCGGTACATCAGCGGCAGGGCGATCACTGAGGCGGCGATCACGCAGCCCAGCCAGGTTTGAACCACTTTGAGATCGAAGGTGCCGTATAGCCATGCGCCGAAGGGGCGCTTAAGGGAGAACAGGAGCAGCAGGAAAAAACCGGCCACTGTGGGCGCCACCACCATGGGCAGCGTCAGGATTCCGTCCAGAACAGCCTTTGTTTTGGGCCCCAGTTTAATGATCTGGCGGGCCAGCCAAATGCCGAGAAAAAAGCAGAGGATCGTGGCGACAATGCCGGTTTTCAAGGAGATCCACAGGGGGCTCCAATCAAAGCGGGCCATAATTTGCAGCAATTCTTCCATAGATTACACCGTCCTTATGGGGATGCAAAACTTCCGCTGCAGGTGGGCAGCGGAAGTTTTGTTTTCTGGAAAAAGGGAAGCCATTGTTATGGGGTGGTGATGAAACAGTGGGCTTCAAAAATTTCAGCGGCTTCCGGGGTTTGCAGGAAGGCCAGAAAGTCTGCCGCGGCTGCCAGTTGGGCCTCGTCTGCCTCGGGGTTGCGGATCTGGCAGACAGGGTACACAATGGGGCCGGTAAGGGTGCCGTCATCCTGGGCCAGGATGGTCAGATCCTCTTGAAAATCGTAATAGTCAGAGTAATATACAGTGCCAATTTCGTTGGAACCCTCGGCCACAGACTGGGCGGCCACAGATACATTGGCGCACTCGTTGATCTCGATGCCGCCCAGGGCTGCGGATACTTCGTCGGAAGTGTAGGCGGCGTTATCATCGGCGGCCTCCAGATACCCCAGGGATACGAAAGCTTCGCGGGAATACTTGCCCACGGGCACGGAGCCGTCGCACAGGGCCATGTTTGCAGCGGCGTCCAGGTTGTCCCAACCGGTGACGGCAGTGCCGCTGTTCTTGCCGGTAACGAGGCAGAGCTGGTTTTGCAGCAGGTTTACAGTGGTGCCCTCCACCACCAGGCCGTCGGTTTCGTCGAGCTGCTGCACCTGTTTTTTCCCGGCGGAGAAGAAGAGGTCTACGCCGTGGCCTGCGGCTTCTTCAATTTCCTGCATCAGCTTGCCGGAGGAACCGGAGTTGATTGAAATGCTCACATTGGGCTGTGTTTCGTTGTAAAGGGGAATGATTTCCTCAAAGGAACTGGTTAAGGATGCGGCAATATCCACATATACCGTGGCGGCTGCCAGAACACTGCCGTCTTCAACGGCAGAAGGCGTCTCATTCCGGCCGCTGTTGCCGCAGCCGGACAGCATTCCGCCCAGCAGTGCGCCGCAGGAAAGCAGAGCCAATAAATTTTTTGTCATGTGAAACCTCCCGTACATAAAGTTTTATTCTGTTGTTTTGTTCTGTTTTATATTGTTTTGTATGGAACGGTTTTATTATAGGGAGAAGGGGCGGAAAAAGCAATCTTTTTCCGCCAGTCAGAAAGATGTTTTATGATTTCAGCGGTATTTATGAGAAATGAAAGAAACTCAGAGGGGGCGGCAGAGGGGCGCATAAAAAAACACGGGGCAGCGATCCGTGCTGGATGCTGCCCCGTGGTCGGGCGGAAAAGGGGGTCAAGGCGCCTGCAGCTGTGATACCACATGCTGATAGCTTTCCGCGTCTTTCACGGAAGCAATGTTCAGGATCACATATTTGGTGTTCAGCACCGTGGTGACCGTGGGGCTGCAGAGAGCCTCTCCGTTGGCCCAAAGGGTGATCTGCGCCTGCTCTTTGGCCAGTTCCCGGGTGGCGTTGCGCAGCTGCTTTTTGCCGTCGGCGGTCAGAACCAGGGCAAAACCGTAGGGGGATTCGTCGGTATAATGGTCGCTGGCAAAAAAGCCTTCCATATCCGCTTGCTGCAGAATCACTGTGCCGTCCGGCTCGGTGCCGGTGCGCAGGGTCACATCGGCGCGCAGGGGCAGCATCTGGGCGGTGGCGCTGGTCACGCCGTCTGCCGAGGGGGTACTGGCGGGAGCGCCGCAGGCGCTGCAGAGCAGTGCCAGAGACAGGAGGATTGCCCACAGGAGAGTTCGTTTCATAAAGAGCCTTCTTTCTCAGGTAAATGGGAGAGCGCTGCGTTTTGGCCCAGGGCCTGCACAATATGGCCGCCCATCATCAAGCCGGCGCAGGCCGGAACCCAGGCGCAGCTGGCCGGGGTGCTCCGGCGGCCGGGATCGTTTTCAACCAGATCCAGGGGCTTGATGGGAAGTTCCGGGCTGAACAGCACCTGGGTGTGCAGGATGCCCCTGGCCCGCAGTTCCTTGCGCATCACGCGGGCCAAATGGCAGCCTTCGGTTTTGGAAAGGTCGGTAATGCGCAGCTGAAAGGGATCCACCTTATTGCCGGTACCCATAGCGGAGAGAATGGGGATCCCCCGTTCCAGGGCGGTGCAGATCAGGTCGAGCTTGCACTTGACCAGGTCGATGCAGTCGGCAATGTAATCATACTTCCGGGTGAAAAACAGCTCCTGGTTCGTATCTTCGTAGCG
>CALDMR010000129.1 GCA_937915065.1 uncultured Clostridia bacterium | reverse complement strand
CGACCTGGCCCTGCGCTTTGACCTGACGGTGCCCCTGGCCAAGTATGTGGCCCTGCATTACGGCGAGCTGTCCTTCCCCTTCCGCCGCTTCCAGATCGGCAAGGTCTACCGGGGCGAGCGCGCCCAGCGGGGCCGCTTCCGGGAGTTTTATCAGGCCGATATCGACATCATCGGCGACGGCCAGCTGTCCATCCTCAACGAGGCGGAGATCCCCTCCGTCATCTACCAGACTTTCACCGCCCTGGGCCTGAAGCGGTTCCAGATTCGGGTGAACAACCGCAAGATCCTCAACGGGTTCTACGCCATGCAGGGCCTGTCCGGCCAGTCCGCCGATGTGATGCGCACCGTGGACAAGCTGGACAAGATCGGCGCGGACAAGGTGCGCGCCATCCTGGTGGACGATTTCTCCATCAGTGAAGCTGCCGCCGACGCCGTGCTGGCCTTTATCTCCATCCGGGGCACCAGCGCCGAAGTCCTCGCCGCCCTGGAACAGTACCGGGGCAAAAACGACCTGTTCGACACGGGCCTTGACGAACTGAAAACCGTGGTGGACTGCGTGGCCGCCTTCGGCGTGCCCGAGGAGAACTTCGCCGTGGATCTGACCATCGCCCGGGGCCTGGACTACTACACCGGCACCGTGTATGAAACCACCATGCTGGATCATCCGGAGATCGGCTCCATCTGTTCCGGCGGCCGCTACGACAACCTGGCCGAATACTACACCGACAAGCAGCTGCCCGGCGTGGGCATCTCCATCGGCCTGACCCGCCTGTTCTATGTGCTGGGCGAGCAGGGCTATCTGGACCCCGCCCTGAACACCGCCCCCGCCGACGTGCTGATCCTGCCCATGAGCGACGACCTGTCCGCCGCCATCTCCCTGGCTACCAAGCTGCGCCAGGCCGGCATCCGCACCCAGCTCTACGCCGAGAAAAAAAAGATGAAGGCCAAAATGAACTATGCCGACAAGCTGGGCATCCCCTTTGCCATCTTCCTGGGCGAGGACGAGATCGCCGCAGGCACGGCCACGGTGAAAAACATGAAAATGGCCAACGACTTCAGCCAGGCGGAGCTGCAGGAAATGGCCGCCCAGGGGTGCTATAAGCAGGTCACCCTGCCGGAGGACGAAGCCGTGGCTTACCTGAAAAAGCAGCTGGGCGAAAGCGATCGGCCCCGCCCCATTCGCGACCTGAAGGCCGTCGCTTTGAAATACGGCCTGGAAGAGGCCTGAGCCCCTTCCTCTGCCTTTCCCAAAAGTTAAATCACAAATAGGATAATTTTATCAAATTATTTTAATTTGTATTCTAATTTTGAATCCAATTTGTAATATAAAAATCTATTGATACAATCAGGAGTTGATTTTCCCATGAACAACAGCACATCTTTCCGCAGCCATTCCTGCGGCGAACTGCGCCTGGAACAGGTGGGCCAGACCGTGAAACTGGCCGGTTTTTTGGACAACGTGCGCGAGGTCAGCGCCAACCTGGCCTTTGCCGTTCTGCGCGATTTTTACGGCACCACCCAGATCGTGGTAGAGGACGAGGGCCAGCTGGCCCAGCTCAAGGCGCTGAATAAAGAGAGCACCTTGTGCGTCACCGGCACGGTGCGGGAGCGGGCCAGCAAGAACCCCAAGCAATTGACCGGCGACATTGAAGTGGTGCCGGACACCATCGAAGTTCTGGGCCGCTGCCGCCACAACGAGCTGCCCTTCCCCATCTCCCGCAGCCGGGAGGCCGACGAGTCCACCCGCCTGAAATACCGCTATCTGGATCTGCGCAACAGCGCCGTCCGGGACAACATCGTCCTGCGCTCCCAGGTGGTGGCCGCCCTGCGCCAGGCCATGACCGACCACGGCTTCCTGGAGATCACCACCCCCATCCTCACCGCCTCCTCCCCCGAGGGCGCGAGAGACTACCTGGTGCCCAGCCGCAAGCACCCCGGCAAATTCTATGCCCTGCCCCAGGCCCCCCAGCAGTTCAAGCAGCTGCTGATGGCCTCCGGCTTCGATAAGTATTTCCAGATCGCCCCCTGCTTCCGGGACGAGGACGCCCGGGGCGACCGCAGCCCCGGCGAGTTCTATCAGCTGGATATGGAAATGGCTTATGCCGGCCAGGAGGATGTGTTCCCCGTGCTGGAGGATGTGCTGCCCCCCATCTTCGCCAAATACGGCACCTATAACGTGGCTTCCGCCGCCCCCTTCACCCGCATCCCCTATCTGGAAGCCATGGAAAAATACGGCTCCGACAAGCCGGATCTGCGCATCGACCTGACCGTGACCGACGCCACCGAGGTTCTCGCCTCCTGCGGCTTCGGCCCCTTCGAGGGCAACACCGTCAAGGCCGTGCCCGTGACCGGCTTCTCCGCCACCCGCAAGCAGATCGACAAGCTGTGCGCCGATGTGGAAGTGCAGTCCGGCGAAAAGGTGTACTGGTTCCGCCTGGATGAAAACGGCGAGATCGTGGGCGGCATCGCCAAGTTTGTCCAGCCCATCAAAGACCAGGTAGTGGCCGCCCTGGGGCTGACCCCCAACACCTTTGTGGGCCTGACCGCCGGCAAGAAGCTGACCGCCCAGAAAACCGCCGGCGTGCTGATCAAGATGCTGCCCGCCCTGGCCCCCCAGCACATGGACAAGGAGCGCTATGAATTCTGCTGGATCGTGGACTTCCCCATGTACGAGATCGGCGAGGAGAGCGGCCAGCTGGAGTTCTGCCACAACCCCTTCTCCATGCCCAACGGCGGTATGGAGATCCTGGACAAGGCCATTGCCGGCGAGGTGGACCCCCTGACCATCACCGCCTTCCAGTACGACCTGGTGTGCAACGGCGTGGAGCTCAGCTCCGGCGCTGTCCGTAACCACGACCCCGAGATCATGATCCGGGCCTTCCAGCTGGT
>CALDMR010000128.1 GCA_937915065.1 uncultured Clostridia bacterium | reverse complement strand
GCTTCCTTCATTCTTACAGAAAATGGAATATAATTATCAAAGATATGGATTTGACTTCCATATACATTTCTAAGAAGTTCCATATTATTCCTGGCATCATTCGTATGAGCATCGACCATCGTAAACAGAATTCCACCGACTTGCAGCTTCGGATTGATTTGCTTACGGACCTTACCGATTGTTTTTAATAACTGCTGCAATCCTTTGATTGGCAGGTAAGACGCTTCAACCGGAATTAGTACTTCATCTGATGCAGCCAGTGCATTGATTGTGATCATTCCCAATGATGGCATACAATCAATGATAATTGCATCATATTGATCCTTGATACCATATAAAATCTGTTTCAATACATATTCCCTGCTCATTGCATTTACCAACTGTACTTCCGTACCTGCCAGTCCAATGTTAGAACAGATAATGTCTATTCCCTCTGCCTGATGTCTGATATAACAGTCTGAAGGAATATCTTCATCTTTCATTACTGCATCCATAAGAGCTGTAAGTGTTTCATTACTGTCATCACAATCACGATATCCAAATCCTGCGGATACATCAGACTGTGGATCGGCATCTACAATCAACACTTTCATATTCTTTTGTGCTAATCCTACTGCTAAATTAGCAGTACATGCGGATTTTCCCGTTCCCCCTTTTTGGTTTACAATAGAAATAATTCTAGCCATTTTTCATCACCTTTCATCGTCGTCAATCAAAAAGAGGACTGAATTAGACAACCGGAATCTATATTCCGTGCGAGCTAATTCAGTCCTATAATTACAATAATTCTGTTGTTTTTACTCTTGTCTTACACAAATCCATTTCCAGTCTGGATCTGTAATAATTCATATTCTGGAATGACAGCGCTGCCTTATTTTTCCCTTTTTCAGGGAGTTAAAAATAAGGACTAAATTAGTGCAACCCCTTGTATTTACTGGAGTTTTCTAACTTGTATTCTCTATCTGACTTTAGTACTCTTTTTCAATCTTCTCTTCTACCCCGTATATGCTTTTGAAATTCTCTAAATCTTCTGGTGATTTAATCAACATAATTTCTTCCATTTTTTGCTATTTCATTAACTGAAAGGTATCACATCTGCTCTCCTCCATCATAAATCGAATTTCAAAAAAATATACAAATCTACTGTATTTTTAATCCTCTTTCGTCAGTCTCCGAATCCAATTCCCATAGTTCGCTTTCAAAAATGCCGGAATGCATTTAAATATCTGGTCTGCATTTAAACAGCAAAATACCACCACTGGAGATGCCTCCACCACAAAAGCCATAAAAAAAGATACAGGAATCACGATCAGCCAGATACTGATCAAATCCATTTTTACTACAAACATGGCATTTCCGCCCCCACGGATAATTCCGTTATTGGTGGGCATCTGATAAGACATTCCCATTACAACCACGCAAAAAATAAGCAAAAATGTATTCGTCATTTCCATGGTTTCAGGCTGTAGATCATAAAGAGACAAAAAAGGCACTCGCAGGAAAAACAGGAGCCCTGCTGACAATATACCTATTCCCAGAAATAATTTCTGCAGTCTTTTGGCATATGTTTTTACCAGCGCCAAATCTCCGCCTCCCACTGTTTTTCCAATGATGACTGATGCCGAGGAAGAAGCCCCTACAGATATTGATTTTACCAGAAGAAACAGCGTAGAGGCCGCACTGTTTGCCGCAATCGCCGCTGCTGTCATATGTCCCAGTATCACGGTCTGCAAAGCCGTATTGACGCCCCAAAGTCCTTGTGTAACCACCATAGGCGCTGCCACACGAAAGTAATCTCTGCATAATCCCTTATCCAGTTTCCAATAATCTTTAAACCGTATCTGCAGTCTGTTTTCTCTTTTCCAAATAAAAATAATCAGAATTGTTATTTCCAGTATACGGGCAGCGAGCGTTCCAACAGCCGCTCCTTCTATCCCAAGTTCTGGCATACCAAAATGTCCGAAAATAAACAAATAATTCAATCCGCAATTTACAAAAAAGGTAAGGACTGATAATCGAAACGCAATTTTAACGATTTCCGCGCTGCGAAGCGTCGCAAGTAAGATCTGTGTTACTGCAAAAAGAAGGTATGTAAAACGAATTACCTGCAGATATTTTGCCCCTTCCTGAATGATGCTTTCGTCTGTAGTAAAAATCCCCACCGCCTCAGAGGGAAACAGACTGACCAGAATGAACAACAACACCGAAACTGTTATCGCCGCGTGCATGGCAACGGCAGAAATGCGTTTCATGGTTTCTGTCTGCTTTTTCCCCCAATATTGACTGCAAAAGATCACCACCCCGTCCCCCAGCCCGTTTAACAGCTGCTGGAAAACAAACTGAATTTGATTCACTGCTGCGGCGCCTGACAATGCTGTTTCACTGTAAGCTCCAAGCATCACATTATCTGTCAGATTGACACTTAGGGTAATCACATTTTGCAGCACAAGAGCTATATACAGGGAGAAAAAACTTTTATAAAATATTGCTTTTTCCGTTTTCATTTGTTTTATCAGTCAGAGAACTCCTGACTTTCCTCCGAAGAAAGATTGTGTCCTCGCTGTTCCTCCTTCCTCTATTTCCCGCAACACCCATTCGGGTTCGCCGCTTTCAGCAAAGCATCGTAGCTGTCCACAACATCATAAACAACCGTTTCTTTACTGATCGCCTTGAAATGTTCTCTCGCGCAGTGAATCTTGGCATTTTCCATCGCCCGAAGTTCCCGCGTATCCATTGTTCCCTTTGTCTCTGCAACAAAGTAAATATGTTTTACTGTTCCTTCCTTAAATGCAACTGCCCAATCCGGATGGTAATGTCCCACCGGAGTCGGAATAAAGAATCCATTGGGAAGTTTCACATATACGGCAACTTCCTGACTGGCATCCAGCTCTTCCGAAAACCTGCGCTCATTTGCAGAATCATATACCACATGGTCAAACAGATGCTTTTTCGCCTTCCTTGCATTTATCCCCAGCTTTCCTTTGATGATGGCATTGGTAAATATATCCGTATCATATCTGTCTTCCAAAGCCTCATAAGTAATATGCTGAAAAATCACCGCCGCTTTTGCATCGTTCATAAGCTTTCCCGCCCGTATAATAAATTCTTCCGGATTATCCTTGAATTGTTCAAATACAGCCGGCTGAATTCCTGTAAGGATCTGAAGCACCGCCTTTCGGGTAAGACCGGTTTCTTCCACCAGCTTTCCGATCAGATCATATTTTACATTTGTATTTGCGCTAATTGTCGTTTGTCCATATACGCCGGAATGCTCTTTTACAAAAGATTTACTTGATACCAGATCATCCCGGGAACTGATTTTTTCCATAGAACCCGTTTCTATCTTAAAGAAAATCTTTGATACTTTCAGCTTGCGATTTAATTCATCAACTGCTTTTTCCACAAGTTCCTCTGTATCAAAATCAACCACATACGCAGTTTTTGTATTCATCTTATTCCATAAGGTCTGAAATTCCGGCATGGCAAGTTTATCCCGGTCAACCTTACACTCTACATTATTACTTCTCGCATTCACAAAAAGATTTTCACTGATCTGATCGGGTCTGCTGCCAACGGCCTCAGCAATTTCAGACTGCAGGCTCTTTGCAAACTGTTCATAGCTTTCGCTTGCGATAATCGTAAGCACATTGATGTTATGTACATCGTCTCCAAGGGCATTTTCATCCATACGCTCTCCGTCTTCATTGACACAAAGCCGCATGCCGCGCCCCACTTCCTGACGCTTACGCACATCACTGCTGCT
>CALDMR010000127.1 GCA_937915065.1 uncultured Clostridia bacterium | reverse complement strand
GATGATTCCATCGTGCTGAACAAGAGCATTGATGCGCAGAAAGCTATTGTGACCGACAGCGACTACATGAACTACAGCGAGGATGACGTGGCTTCCAAGATCGCTGTTTACGTCAATGGCAACAAGCAGTCTGCGACCAGCTACAAGGCATTGGCTGACCTGAAGCTGCAGGCTGGCGACGAGATCGAAACCTTCGAGAACGATGACAACGAGATCGAGACGATCGCCGTGCTGCGCTACAGCCTGGCTCAGATCGATGAAATCGACACCAACCTGTCCAGCACTTACACCAAGCAGGGCGCTTCTGCCAGCATCACGCTGCAGAACCTGAACGAGAAAAGCCTCGGCGGCACCTATTATGATCGCTATGACAACAATTCCGATAAGGAACTGGCCGGTTATACCTCTGATTATGAGGAAGGCACCGTCCTGGCTGTGGCCCTGAAGGGTGATGTGGTTCTGGATTCCTATGTGGCAGAGGCCAAGACTGGCAAGATTACCAAGTATAACAGCGGTTCCAAGGCAAACATCAGCCTGGACGGCACGGAAATGTCTCTGCATGCCTATGTGGATGCTGGTGCTACCAGCGTTACGGCTATGGACAGCCTGACCTTGAATCTGGATGATACCGACTACACTGTTTACACTGATAAGAACGGTTATGTTATCGGTATTGATGAAGGCGAAGCCGCTAAGATCACCGACGTGTATTATGTCACCGGCGTGGTGCGTGATCTGAGCCGCTACACCACTTACTATGCACAGGCTGTTTCCATCGAGGAAGGCACTGTGACTGAGTTCCAGATCAAGGATTCCGATTCTGCTACTATGAATGCTCTGGGTATTGCTAAGAATGATCAAGATTGGCATGACAACTTTAAGACCGTAAAGGGCCTGTTCACCTTCTCTAAGAGCGGCAGCAGCTATACGGCCAAGGCATATACCGGCAGCAACACCTATACCGTGATTGCCAACAGCAAGGCGCCCGCTGCGATCGGTGACGATCTGGCTAAGGACGATACCAAGATGACCGTGAACGGCCAGAAGATTTACCTGAATGATGCAACCAAGTATGTCAAGGTAGAAGACGATGCAAAGGATATCGATGTGACCACAGCTGTGGGCGGTACCAGCGCAAAGAAGAACAATAATTCGAATGCAACCACTGCAATTGCAATCACCAAGGCAGATGGCAAGAACAACGTTGCTTCCTACGTGATTCTGGTGTCCGATAAGTTCAGCGGTTCCAGCGATGACGTGGTCTTTGTCAAGGAAGTGTCCAAGGATAAGATCTCTTACAAGGACAAGGACGGCGAGTATCAGACCGGTTACAATGTTGAACTGTACTACCTGGATGGTACCGGCAAGATCGAGAACGCAACCGTGGAGGGCAGCGCTGCTCCCGCTATTGGTTTCTATACCTGGGACAACAGCGATGACGCTGAAGGCGTGATTACACTGGATGCTTATACACAGACTCTGTCCAGCCAGTTCTCTGACATTGCAAAGGATGCAAATTATGACGATGAAACCGGTTACTATGGTCTGGCGCTGAACTCTGACAAGGATGATTATACCGGTGGCCGTCAGTTGACCGGTGTGTACAACAATGCATTGAGCGCCGAGAGCTTTGAGAACAACAATCATACCGTAAACCTGAGCGACGTTGACTTCGCTGAGAACGTCATCATCGGCGACAACCGCGACAAGGATGACCGCGATGCTGATGTGTACACCAGCGAGATCACCAGCGTGAGCGCACTGAAGACGGCAATTGATCGCAGCAATGATAAGAGCGGCGCAGTCAAGGCTGTTGTGTTCTATGATGACGGCAAGGTCACCATGGTTTATGTGCTGGAAGTTGCCGATGCTGACGGTACGCAGGAACCCAGCAAGCCTGAGGTTGGCACGAACAGCCTGACCCTGGATAACAATGGCACGATTACTGTTACGCTGAAAGAGGCTGCTAAGAATGACACAAAAATTGATGTCACGGTCAAACAGCTGAACGGTAACTTCTCCATGACGGAGGCAATCACTGTGAAGCAGGGCGACAGCAGCGCAACTGCAAATATTTCCAAGGTTCTGGAAGATGGCAAGACCTATGAGGTTAGCGCCACTGTGGGCGGCGAAACCTGCAAGGATACCGCTGTTTACAGAAAGTAATTTGGCTGGTTTCTGTATAGAAACTGTGTGATAACTTCCTGAAAAGCCCCCGCTCCAATTTTGGAGCGGGGGCCTTGTTTTATATTACCGCATAACGATTTTACTTTTGCCCATACAGAGTGAATGTTGTGCCGGCTAATAATGGATACTCATCGTAAGCCGGATCAAGAATCAAAGCGGTGCAGTTTTGAAATAGGGTGGTGTGCCAGAAAAAGGAACCGCCGAAAAGGCGAATCCCGGTCATCGGAGAGTTTCCTTTATAAAAAGGAAAAAAGATTAGGTGCGTTTGATATTGGTTGGTGCAGTTGCTGAGTATAGTATTGTCGGTGTTGTTAAGCAATATATGATATCCCATGTTGGCTTTCATTTTAGCATCAATAAATAGATGGATAAGATTCCAATCTGACCAGGTAATGTCATCCATAGGAAAGGTGATCCTGCCGTATTGGGGTGTGTTGGCGGTAAATGTTTTTATAAGTTGTAGCGTGTGGCGGGTTTGCAGGCCATTGAGCTGATCCTGCACGACATTCAGCGCTTCCTCAATCTTCCGGTTATCCCCATTAAAATCCGTCCGGAGTACCCGGTCGGCGGGTTCCCATTGGCTGAGTTGATAATTTTTCGTATAATTCAAAATAAAATCTCCTTTTCGTAGTCGAATTTTGGGGCTTTTTGGGGGCTTGCGCCCCCGCCCCCTGAGCAGAAAACAGAACCGGGCAAAAGTTTTGCCCTACACATGGGTGTAGGGCAAGGGATTTGTTGCACGGGGTTATGCAACCCCGGGGGAATTTATTTTTCGAGGGGGGCTCCGCCCCTCAGGGAAATGCACAAAATCGGAGTTTTTGAGCATATTGCTGGAAAGGCAGACAGAGTTTCCTGAAGTGGGAATATAAAAACAGCGTTTGGGTTCTATTGTCCCAAACGCTGTTTTGCGGGGTGCTTAATAGCACTATTGGACGGCGAAAGGGCGTGGAATGGCTTTTGGCCTGCTGGGCGCTTCAGCACCGGGCCAATAATTTTTCGATGGCTTCGCCGATGGTGGCGGCGCTGTCTTTTGCACCGGCTACGGGAGCGTCGCCGATGCCGATGGAATAGCCGGCGGCGCGGAGCATGGGCTCATCGTTTACGCCGTCGCCCACGGCGGCGGCATCGGCGAGCTCCCAGCCCATCCGGCTGCAGAGGTAAGCCAGGCCGCTGCCCTTATCCAACCCTGTGGGACAGAGATCGAAGCAATCCCGCTGGTCATAAACGGTGACGCCCATTTCAGGCTGCACTGCCTGCCGGATAAAAGTTCGCAGTTCTTCATGCAGCGCCAGGTCTTCCGGCGGGAAAAAGGGGGTTACTTCCACCTGGGTGGGCTGCATCCAAACGCGGCTGCCGAAGGTTTCCACGATTTGCCGGTGGAGATCGCCCAGGGCTGCCCGGGTGTGGGAGGGAACGGGCATCCAGTAGGAATCCTTTGGCGGCAAATTGACGCCGAACTGCACCGAAGCGCCGTTTTCGCCCATGAGGATCAAGTCTTCCAGCCCGGCTTGCCGGGCGGTGCCGCAGAGGTAGTAGATGGGTTTGCCCGAAGAAATGGCCAGCTGCACGCCCCTTTCCCGCAGCCGGCGCAGCCCGGCCAGCGTTTCGGGCTGAATCGCCTTGCCTACGGCACACAATGTGCCGTCCAAATCGAACACAGCAACTTTCAGCATCTTACTTCACCAGCTCCCGGCTCAGCTTCAGGGCGCCGGCCACAATGGCATCCATATTATAATAGCGGTATTCTGCCAGGCGGCCCAACAGGTGCAGGCGGGGGAAAGCAGCGGCCTTGGCAGCATACTGCGCGTACAGGGCGGCCGTGTCTTCGTTGGCGATGGCATAATAGGGGATCTCGTCGGCCGCGCCGGTATAGGCGCGGGAAAATTCCTTCATAATGGTGGTCACGCCGGGCTTGTTCTGGCCCGTGAGATACTTGAACTCGGTCACGCGGGTGTATGCTTCGTCCATGGTGTAGTTTACAGTGCCATGGGATTGATACACATCCTGGTCATAGGTCTCGAATTTGAAGTCCAGGGTGCGGTAAGGCAGGCGGCCGAAGCAGCAGTCGAAGAGTTCGTCCACGGGGCCAGTGTAGACCACGTCGCCGGTGAATTCTGTGTGGTCGAAGAAAATCTTGCCGGTTTCAAATTGCAGGATATCCCGGGCATCCACACCGGTGCGCACTTCGATGTTTTCGTGGGCCAACAGGGCTTCAAACAAGGGGGTATAGCCGTGCAGGGGCATACCCTGATAGGTGTCCTGGAAATAGCGGCAGTCTTCGGAGATGAAGACCGGTACCCGGGCGGTGACGGCGGGGTCGATCTGTTCCGGCGTCTGGCCCCACTGCTTCATGGTATAGCCCTCGAACACATGGTCATAAACATATTGGGCCAGCTCGGAAAGTTCGGGATCGGTGTTTTCCCGCAGCTGCAGGATCGTCACCTTTTGTTCGCGGCCATAGGCTGCAATCAATTTTTCCTCTAAACGGGCGGCCTTCTCGGGGCCGTAGGCCTGCCGCAGGGAAACCAGGTTAAAGGGCACAGGCATTTCGGCGCGGCCCTGGCCGTCGGGGATGTTGGCGACTACGGCGTGCTGATAGTCCCGCCAGGCGGTGAAGCGGGAAAGATAATCGTAAACCTCCCGGTTGTTGGTGTGGAAAATATGGGGGCCATAGCGGTGGATCAGCACGCCGGCGCTGTCGGGACAGTCGTAGGCGTTGCCGCCGATATGGTCGTGCCGCTCCAACAGAAGGACGCGGCGGCCTGCTTCGGCCAACTGGCGGGCGGTCACGGCACCGGCGAATCCGGCGCCCACAATGATACTATCGTAATTCATGGAAAAATACTCCGTTTCCTGTATGATGTGTTATTAGTATAGCATAAAAGAAGCCGAGCTGGGATATTTTTCAAAAAATTAAAAGAATCAAAAGAAGATGTCTTTGGCGGAACAGGTGGAAAAGTCTGCCATCTGCAGAGTAAAGTAAAGCCATCCCATAAAAGAAAGGAAGGATTGCTTTATGAGCAGAAAAAGAATCGAAAACAATATTTCTTATGACGAACGAAACCGGCTGTACTATGTCACGTTCAACTACGGGATCGACGTCAACGGTAAGCGGGTAAAGAAGACAAAGACCTATGACACCCACATTGCCGCCGCCCAGGCGCTGCAAATCTTTGAGATGAAGAAAGCGCGCCATGAGATCGTGATTCCCACGGAACTGACGGTGGGAATGTGGCTGGAGCGTTGGCTGACGGAGGTGGTGGAGCCAAACCGGGCCCGCTCCACCACCTATGGCTACAAAAACATGATCAAAAACCACATTGGGCCTGCCCTGGGGAAGATCGTGCTTCAAGAACTGACGCCCCAACAGATTCAAAGTTATTATCTGAATATGCGGGGCCAGGGACTCAGCGGCAATACTGTCCACAAGCATCATCAGCTGCTGTTTACGGCCCTGGACTGCGCTGTGCGCCAGGAGGTACTCAGCCGCAATCCAGCCCGGAGGGTGGAGGCTCCGGCCAAGGAGCCGCCCAAGCACACCTTTTATACCACGGAGCAGCTTCGCATGCTGTTCCATGCGGTGCGCGGCGTGCCTTTGGAACCGGCGGTCAAATTGGCGGGGTACCTGGGGCTGCGCCGCAGTGAGATCTGCGGCTTGAAGTGGGAGAATGTGGATCTGGAAAACGGTACCATTGCCATCTGCGCGGCCCGAACCACTGTGGGCGGCGTGACCATCAATAAGGGGCCGAAACCCAACCCGTCGGTTCGCACCCTGGGCATTGCGGGCCTGTCGGATCTGGAGGAGATGCTGCGGAGCATGAAAGCGGATCAGGAGGAACGGCGCCGGCTGAAGCCCCGGTTTAATCCGGAGGGCTTTGTGCTGGTTCACTCCAATGGCCAGCCGTATTCACCGGATTATGTGTCGGGGTGGTTTACAAAGTTTGTCCAGGAGAACGGACTGCCCTATCTGACGCTGCATGGTTTGCGGCATTCCTTTGCCAGCGCGGCCAACGAACTGCATATTCCGATGTTCAAAATCAGTAAGGCATTGGGCCACAGCAACACCAGCGTAACGAGCCAGGTATATACCCACCTTTTCGATGATACGCAGCACGAAGTTTTGACCCAAGTTGCCAGCGCCATTGACTCCGGCACTTCCAGCGATCAGATGACGCTGTTTTAACGCAGGTTATCTCAATCAAAAAGCCGCCCCTAAAAGGGGCGGCCTTTTGATTTTGCTGCAACTTTGAAAAATGGAAATATCTAAAAACTTCCAAGGTGTGTCTACCGTGTCTACCTGGATGTCTACCTGGTGGGGGCGGGGATCGCTTCTGGGGGAGGGGGTGTAAAGGGGGAGGGATTTTTTTGTTTGGGGGAAATGTCTACCCGGGCGGGAAAAGTTGATTTTTTGAAAACCCGGAAA
>CALDMR010000126.1 GCA_937915065.1 uncultured Clostridia bacterium | reverse complement strand
CTGGACAGGCGCCCTGCGTAAACGCGGCGAGTTGGACGGCCTGGCGGATTTGTGCCATTTCGCAGACCGCCTGGAAAAAGCCTGCCTGTCCACCGTGGAAGACGGCATTATGACCGGCGACATCGCCCCCCTGTGCGACACACCGGTACCGAGCGTTGACACCGACGAATTTATGGCTGCGATCCGCAGCCGCCTGGATAACTTAATGGGTTGATGCCGCCAAATGCGAAAACACCGGGAGCCTGCTGCTCCCGGTGTTTTCGCATCATCATTTACAGGGTGTGATAGTAAAGGATAATATCTTCATATACTCCCTTGATATTCCGGAAACCGCCCGGAATGGTGCCCAGCTGAACAAATCCCAGTTTTTCATAAAGCCTCTGAGCACCTATATTGCTTTTTACCACAGCGTTAAACTGGAGCACCCGGAACCCCAAATCCTTTGCTTGTTTCAGGCAATCCCGTACCAGAGCCTCGCCGATACAAGCGCCGCGCAAATCCCGGCGCACAGCAAAGCTGCTGTTGGCCAAATGGCCGCAGCGTCCGATGTTATTGGGGTGCAGCGTGTACATTCCAAGGATTTCGCCGCTTTCCAGGTCTTCCGCCACCGCACAATGCGACTGCGCTGCATAAAATACCGCTCCGCTGGATCCATCCAATGTATCCAGCTGCGGAAAGGCCATCCCCTCTTCCACAACTTCGTTCCAGATACGGGTCATAGGCAACACATCATCCTCAGTATATGGCCGTACTCTGATTTGCATAAAACCACCTCGTGACTCCAGAATGAAGGGCCCGTCCTTGAAAGGACGGGCCCTTTAAAAAGTACCTTATGTAAGAATGAGATCTCTTACTTGGAAGCCTTAGCAGCGTTGATAGCTTCGATCATCATGGGAACAACCTTGAACAGGTCGCCGCAGATGCCGTAGTCAGCAACATCGAAGATGGGAGCAGTCTCGTTCTTGTTCACAGCGATGATCAGCTCGGAATCCTGCATACCAGCCTTGTGCTGGATAGCGCCAGAGATACCCAGAGCCACATACACCTTGGGATGAACGGTCTTGCCGGTCTGGCCCACCTGGTGGTCAGCAGTCATGATGCCAGCATCGACCAGCGCACGGGAAGAACCCACAACGCCGCCGCCGAAAGCATCTGCCAGCTGCTTGGCCAGCTCAATGCCCTTTTCGGGATCCTTGTTCACGCCACGGCCGATGGAAACGATCACATCAGCGCCAATCAGATCCACCAGTTCCTTGGCTTCCTTCACGACCTCCAGAACCTTAGCCTGGATATCATCTTCGGAAACCACGGGCTTCACGATCTCGATCTCGCAAGCGTCTGCCTTAGCCTGATCGAACTCAGCCTTCTTCATAACGCCGGGACGGACAGTGGACATGCAGGGACGGAAACGGGGGCAGATAATGGTTGCCATCAGATGGCCGCCGAATGCGGGACGGGTCATCTTCAGGTTCTTATCTTCCATGTTCCACTTCATGTTATCCACATCAATGGTGGAACCTTCCTTCAGATAGGACAGGTAGCCGTCCATCTCAATATCCAGATGGGGGCAGTCTGCGGTCAGACCGGTGTGCATACGAGCTGCGCAGCGGGGGCCCAGATCGCGGCCGATGTTGGAGGCGCCAACCAGGATAACCTCGGGCTTCTTTTCCATAGCCACATCGCAGATCACCTTGGTGTATGCATCGGTGGTGTAGACCTTCAGAGCGGGATCTTCGCAGACAATGACCTTATCTGCGCCGTAGCCGCCCAGCTCCTTAGCCAAGCCCTGGACATTGTCGCCCAGCAGCAGGCCAACCAGCTTGCAACCGCGCTTGTCTGCCAGCTTACGGCCTTCGGAGATCAGTTCGAAGTCCGTGTTCATCAGTTTACCTTCACGCTGTTCGCAGAATACCCAGATGTCCTGGAATTCCTCAATAGCTGCACTATTAAAAGCCATAATTTTTTTCTCCTTTCAATCAGATGACATGCTTCTTCAGCAGTCTGTCAGCAAGATCTGCTGCGGTTGCCTTGTCGGCACCCTCCAGCATGACACCGACGCCCTTCTGGGGAGGAGTAAAGGACTTGAAAATGTTGGTGGGAGAACCCTTCAGACCGATGGTGTCCAGCTCGATCAGAGGCTCGTCTTTCAGAGCTTCGAAGTCCAGAACAGTCAGAGGCTTGCTGTAGCACTCGAAAATACCCTTGACGGACATATAGCGGGGCGTATTCAGCTCCTTGATGCAGGTCACCAGGCAGGGAGTCTGCATCTTAATGGTCATATAACCATCTTCCAGCATGCGCTTGACGATAACATCGTTGCCTTCCTTCTTGATTTCAGCAGCGTAAGTAACCTGGGGCAGATCCAGCTTTTCTGCGATCTGAGGACCAACCTGAGCGGTATCGCCGTCGATTGCCTGGCGGCCGCAGAAGATCATGTCATCCTTCTCCAGGCCAACATGGTTGATAGCTGCAGCAATGATCTGAGAAGTTGCAAACGTATCGCTGCCGCCGAACTCACGGGCAGAAATCAGGACGCCTTCATCTGCACCCATGGCGATCAGCTCACGCAGCATGCCTTCTGCAGGAGCGGGGCCCATGGTCACTGCAATGACCTTGCAGCCCGTTTCATCCTTCAGCTTCAGAGCAGCTTCCATAGCGTTCATATCATCGGGGTTGATGATGGTGGGCATGGAAGAACGGATCAGAATACCATTTTCATCGACAGCAACCTTACCGGAGGTATCCGGCACCTGCTTCACACATACAAAAATTTTCATATTACCATTTACCTCCTCAATTACTTAACGCCCAGGTGTGCAGAGATGACCATGCGCTGAACTTCGGAAGTACCCTCATAGATCTCAGTGATCTTGGCGTCGCGCATCATGCGCTCCACAGGATACTCGCGGGTGTAACCATAACCACCGAAGAGCTGAACAGCACGACGAGTGGTATCACTTGCCATCTGAGCAGCAAACAGTTTTGCCATAGCAGCATCCATGGAATAAGGCTCATGATTCTGCTTCTTCATGGCAGCGCTGTATACCAAGTACTGAGCAGCCTGCATATTGGTATGCATTTCAGCCAGCTGGAACTGGGTGTTCTGGAACTGGGAGATACGCTTGCCGAACTGGACACGCTCCTTGGTGTACTTAATAGCCTCATTCACGGCACCTTCGCCCAGGCCCAGAGCCTGTGCCGCAATACCGATACGGCCACCGTCCAGAGTCTTCATGGCCAGCTGGAAGCCCTTGCCCTTCTTACCCAGCAGACGATCCTTGGGGATCACGCAATCCTCGAAGATCAACTCGCAGGTAGAAGAACCACGGATACCCATCTTCTTCTCATGCTTACCAACAGAGAAGCCGGGATCGGTCCGCTCTACGATAAATGCAGAGATTTCCTTTTCCTTCTTGCCGCGCTTATTGATGATCGTACCGGTAACAGCGATCACGATAAACACATCAGCAAAGCCGGCGTTGGTGATGAAGATCTTGGAGCCATTCAGAATCCAGTTCTCGCCGGACTCATCCAGAACAGCAACAGTCTGCTGACCCTGAGCGTCAGTACCTGCACCGGGCTCGGTCAGACCGAAAGCACCGATCCACTCACCAGAGCACAGCTTGGGCAGATACTTCTGCTTCTGCTCTTCCGTGCCGTTCTCAAAAATGGGGGCTGCGCACAGAGAGGTATGAGCAGAAATGACAACAGCCGTAGTGCCGCAAACCTTAGCCATTTCTTCAACAGCCATGACATAAGCCAGAACGTCAGCGCCAGCGCCGCCGTATTCCTTGGGGAAATAGATGCCCAGCATGCCCAGCTTAGCCATCTTCTTAACGGTCTCCTCGGGGAAGCGCTCTTCCTCGTCGATCTCCTCGGCCAGGGGCTTCACTTCGTTCTCCGCAAACTCACGATACATTTTGCGGAGCAGCTCATGTTCTCTATCAATCGTAAAATCCATAATTAAACTCCTCCTGAATCAATTACTTCTTGGTGTAATCATAGAAGCCCTTGCCGCTCTTTCTGCCCAGCAGACCGCCGCGGACCATCTTTCTCATCAGAGGATGAGCTCTGTACTTGGAGTCGTGGGTTTCATTGAACAGCACATCCATGATCAGCAGGCAAACATCCCAACCAATCAGATCGCCCAGCTCCAGGGGACCCATGGGATGGTTAGCACCCAGCTTCATAGCGGTATCAATGCCCTCAGCGGAAGCGATACCCTCGGCATACAATGCAACACCTTCATTGCACAGGGGAACCAGGATCTTGTTGACGACAAAGCCGGGAGCCTCTGCCACTTCAAC
>CALDMR010000125.1 GCA_937915065.1 uncultured Clostridia bacterium | reverse complement strand
GGCTGCTGCCGTCTTCGGCGGGCCCTGCGGGGCCGCAGCCGCAAAGCAGGAATGCCAGCAGGGCCAGGGCCGGCAGAAGGGCCTGCTTCGGTGTGGAAAAAAAGTTCATAATCAACGCCTCCGGGACAAGGTTCTTTTCCCCCTTATCATGACATAAAACGGCGGCCGAAACAAGGTTTTTTCTGGATTAAGAGGGTATAAAAATCAGATGAAATTTTAATGGAATTCCGGGAATGCGGTTGCGAATGGGGGAAAAATATGCTATTATATTCAAAAAGAACGCCACAAAAAAGATGCTGCCGTTTCCCGGCAATCGCTTTTGCGCCGATTTTCAAAATGGGTTTGTAGAATGATGATTCCGGAGAGATCTGTCCATGCTTTTTTGAGCATGGATTTTTTTGTCTGCGGGCAGGGATCTTGGGGCGGAAAGATGAAAAGGAGGAGTGCATTTGAATGCCTTAAAAGGACTGCGGGAAAAGATCAACGAATCCCTGGCTTCGGTGCTGCCCATCACGGCCATTGTGCTGGTGCTGAGTATTTCTGTGGCCCCGCTGACGCCGGGGGCCCTGATCCTGTTTCTGTTCGGCGCGGTTTTGCTGGTGGCGGGCCTGGGGCTGTTCACTCTGGGCGTGGATATGTCCATGCTGCCCATGGGCGAGGGCGTGGGCGTGGAGCTGGCCAAGCGGAAAAAGCTGGCCATCCCCCTGCTGGTGTGCTTTGTGCTGGGCATGGTGGTCACCATTGCCGAGCCGGATCTGCAGGTGCTGGCCCACCAGATCCAGAGCATCCCCAACATGGTGCTGATTTTGGCGGTGGCCGTGGGCGTGGGCGTGGCGCTGATGGCGGCCATGCTGCGCGTCCGGCTGAAAGTGCGCCTGAGCCATGTGCTGCTGGTGTGCTACGGGGTGGTGTTCGTCCTGGCTTTTCTCACCCCGGCGGACTTCCTGTCCGTGGCCTTCGACTCCGGCGGCGTGACCACGGGGCCCATCACGGTGCCCTTTATCATGGCCCTGGGCATCGGTATGGCCTCCATGCGAAACGATAAAAACTCCGGCTCCGACAGCTTTGGTTTCGTGTCTTTGGGCTCTGTGGGGCCGATCCTGGCGGTGATGCTGCTGGGCGTGTTCTACCGGCCCAAAAGCGGCGCCTACCAGCTGGCTCCCCTGCTGGAGGTGGAAACCACCCGGGAGGCGGCGGAGCAGTTTTTGATGGCCCTGCCCGCCCATGCCGAGGAAGTGGTCACGGCCATCCTGCCCATTCTGGTGGTCTTTGCGGTGTTCCAGCTGATCACCCGGCGCTTCCACCGCTATCAGCTGGGAAAAATGGCCATGGGCCTGCTGTATACCTATGTGGGCCTGGTCATGTTTTTAACGGGGGTCAATGTGGGCTTTATGCCTGCCGGACAGATAATCGGCAGCGGCCTGGCCGGCGGGGCCATCCCCTGGGTGCTGGTGCTGGTGGGTATGCTGGTGGGCTTCTTCATCGTCCGGGCAGAGCCTGCGGTGCAGGTGCTGGCCAAGCAGGTGGAAGAAGTGTCCAACGGTTCCGTGTCCAGCCATGCCATGATGCACGCCATGAGCATCGGCGTGGCCCTGTCCGTGGGCCTGGCCATGTTCCGCATCCTGACGGGGCTGCCCATTCTGGTGCTGCTGATTCCGGGGTATCTGGCGGCCATGTGGCTCACCTTCGTGGTGCCCCAGCTGTATACCAACATCGCCTTCGACTCCGGCGGCGTGGCCTCCGGCCCCATGACGACCACCTTCCTGCTGCCCCTGGCCATGGGCGCCTGCGGGGCCGTGGGCGGCAATATCATGACCGACGCTTTCGGCATCGTGGCCATGGTGGCCATGACGCCCCTGATCACCATTCAGCTGATGGGCTACATAGGCGTGCGCAAGGAGCGGGCCCTGGCGGCGGCCCCCGAAGCGGCGGTGTCCGGTATTTGGTATTACGATCATTATTATGACGACGACGACGGCGGCCAGGAGGTGAACCCATGAGCGGGCAGAAAAAAACGCCCCTGTGCATTGTGTGCACCATTGTGGAGCGCGGCGCGGGGCAGAAGATCGCCAAGGTTTATGAAAAACTGGGCCTGGGGTTCCATTACCGGGTGTCCGGCGAGGGTACGGCCTCGTCCGACCTGCTGGATATTCTGGGCATCGGTACCTCGGAGCGGGATGTGCTGATCAGCCCGGCCCGGCGGGAAGCGGCGGAGGCCCTGGTGGAAATGATCCACCGGGACGGCATCGGCAGCGTGCGGGCCAAGGGTATTATGTGTGTGCTGCCGCTGACCGCGGCCAGCGCCAAAATCGCCGGAGCGCTGATGAGCGTCCGGCCCGGGGAACGGGAGGAAGAGACAAGCATGAACGGCAGTATGAAGCAAAGCATGATCCTGATTGCAGTGGATCAGGGCTATACCGAAGCGGTGATGAATACGGCCAAGGCCGTGGGCGCCCGGGGCGGCACCGTCATCCGCAGCCATATTCTGAGAAACGAGGAGCACGCCTCCTTCGGCGGCCCCACCTTTGCCGGCGAACGGGAGCTGATCCTGATCGTGGCCAGCCAGGGCGAGCGCAACGCCATTATGGAAAGCGTGGACCGCATCCACGGCGGCGACAGCGCGGCCCATGCGATCCTGTATTCCCTGCCCATCGAGCAGACGGCGCACCTGTCCTGATCCGGTGCTGCTTTTTACCCCCGCGCCCACCGGGCGCGGGGGTGTTTTTGCTTTTCCGGGGGCCATAGCCCCTGCTCTTTTTTTTTGGGGGGGGCGCTGCCCCCGTTCCCCCCTTTTCTTTTTTGATTCGTTCACGATCGCATTTTGTGTTTGGTTTTTGATTGCTGCGCAGGCATTACCCTTTGAGCCGGGGCTGCCCGCCGTACTGCGGCTCCGCTTCGCTGCGCCTGGCCGGCGAAACGCCCTTACCCCTAAGAACCCCGGATAGTACGGGGGATGGAGGGGCTTTGCGATGGGCGGGGTACTTCTAATAGAGCCGTATCTCATCACAAATTGTGTCAAAAATTGGAGCATCTTTCGCATGCCTTTCCCCTCTTGCGCCGCTGACGCTCAGCGGGCGGTACAGTGTACCGTTCTGCGCTGATTGGTTTTCGTGTTTGGTTCGGTGCTCTGCGGCCTTTGGCCGTATTCGATCGGGGCGTGGGGTGATTTTTTCGATTGT
>CALDMR010000124.1 GCA_937915065.1 uncultured Clostridia bacterium | reverse complement strand
AAGGCCCCCAAGGAGCTGCTGATTTTGTGAAAACGATTACGGCGCGGCGCTTTTGCCGCGCCGGCGTTTTTTCTCTGGCAAATGTCAATAGGTAAGCGTAACAAAAAGTAAAAAAATTTCAAACGCCCCCAAAAATCTGGTTGAACAGGTCTGCGCTGCTATACCACCCCAGGATCTTGCGGGGGTATCTGTTCAGCCAGTCCTCCACCATGCGGACCTCTTTGGGGGAAACTTTGTCGAAGTTGGTTCCTTTTGGGAACTTCCGCCGGATCATCTGGTTTTGCTTTTCGTTGCTCCCCCTTTCGCTGCTGCAATAGGGGTGACAGTAATACACTTTGGTGCGCTGGCCGCCTGCCTTAAATATGGAGGTTTCCATGCCCTCGCAGTTGGAAAACTCCGTGCCATTGTCCACGGTAATGGTCTTGAATACCTCCGGGAACATTTTCCCGTATTTTCGCTCCAGCGTATTCATGGCCCGTACCACGCTGGCGGCGCTCTTGTCCGGGATCAGGCGCATGATCTCCTGGCGGGTCACCCGCTCGGTTAGGGCCATAAGGCACTTGTGGCCGCCTCGGCAGGACACCACCAGATCCATTTCCCAGTGGCCAGGCTCTTGGCGTGTGTTTACCTCCTCCGGCCTTTTCTCTATGCTGTCCCCCTTTGCGGCGGACTTCATGCGGCGTATGTGTTTGGTTTTCTTTTTCTGTCTGGACCCCTTAAAAGGCAGGTCTTTATTGGTCAGCCGGGCAAAGATCCGCTTTTCCACATAGGAATAAAGCGTCTGTCGGCAGACGCGCACCCCGAACTCCCCATATATTTCCGGGTGGTTTTCAATTTCATGCAGGGCGGCGGAGGGGCTGTAATCGTAATCCACGATCAGCTCCTCCAGCTTTTCGGCGTAGTCCCTATGGTTTCCGATCTTCAATCCCGGCCCCTTGGCTTCCAGATTGGCCTCGTACCTTTTTTGTGATCGCTCCGGGATGTACTCGGTCACCTCGATGTAATCCGCGTTCATGTAGGTGTATGTGCCGCGTTTCAGCTCCCGGCAGACGGTGGCCGCACTCACATGGAGGGCCGCGCCGATCTGGCGCATAGTTGCTCCCTCTTTCCGCATTTTTGCCATTTTGTTCCGATCATGGGCGGTTAAGTGCTTATATCCTTTCATGGGGGCGGCCTCTCTTTCTCTGTAATATGACAATAGGCCGGCGTGGTTCTTTCTACCACGCCGGCCTATTCTTTGTCCAGCAGCCACAGCACGGGGACCTCCAGCACCTCCGCAATGGCCACGGCCTCGAAGTCCGTCACAATCCTTGCCCCGCTCTCCATGCGGCTGATCACATCCCGCTCCACCATGATCCCCCGCAGTTGCAGCAGTTTGCATAGCTCAGACTGGGAAAGTCTCCTTTTCTGCCTGGCCTCTCGGATCCGGTCCCCGCACAAATTCCTTTTCCCATTGATTTCGTAAAACTTCACCCGGCGCCCCTCCGTTGTGGATATGGCCCACATTTTTCTTGATATTAACACAGGCCGGCGTCAAAACCCGTGGTAATATTCAGCACAAGAAAATTATAGGCCCTTTGGCGCAGGGTTATTCATTGGGGCCGCGGTTCCACTCCTATGGCCCGCCGTCAGCGGGTGATTTTCATAATGTCATTTGGGGTGCAGTCCATCAGCAGGCACAGCTTTTCAATGGTTTCAGTTGTGACTGGCTTCCCCTCTCTTAACTTTTGCAGAGTGCTTTGTGATAAGATGTTTTCCTTTCTGATCCGGTATGTGGTGATCCCGGCCTCTTTCATTTTTTCAAATGCTCCCTGGTAGCTGATTGCCACTTTCGCCACCTCCTTGTGCGGATATTGTATCACACTTTATGCACCCTGTAAAGTGCATAAAATACACAAACACAAGCACTTTATTTCGTGCATATTGCCGCTTGATTATGCACTCTTTAAGGACTATAATAATACTCGTAAGGCAGGGGTGCCCAGCCCCTTATGAAAGGAAGTGAGGCAATGGAAACCGGGATGACAAATGCGGAGTTTAACGCCTTTCTTGAAACCCTGGCCCAGCTCGTAGAAAGTAAGGCCAAAACGGTACAAGAGGCCGCCACGCTAATTCGGCAGGCGCAAGCAAAATAAAATGGTGCGCGGCCCTACCTGACAAGTAAACCGCGCACCAAATCCCAAAAGGGTGGCCGGTAGCCTTACACCGGCCCACCCCCATTTTACAAAAGTAAGGCGAATAAATCAAGGGGGCTTTTCAGATGGCTATTTTTGAAGTTGGCAAAAAGTATTACGACACCAGCGCGTGTGACCATAACTGCATTTTCGTGGTGGAAATCGTCAAGCGCACGGCCAAAACGGTGACTTTCCGCCGGAACGGCCAGGAGCGCCGGGCGAAGATCCACACGGACAACAACGGGGAATATATCATCCCGGAGCGGTACAGCATGGCTCCCGTGTTCCGGGCCAGCCGTGAGTATGTGGAGGCCCCGGAGGAGGCGGAGGAGGCTACCACCTCCCCGGACCCCGTGGCCGCCTATATCCCCCAGGCCGCGCAGCCCACCGACCACCCCGGCGTGGTCATGGTTGGCCAGCCCGTCGTGGGTAACTGGGGCGCCATGTGTCCCATGGGTATCGGCGTGATCGTCGGTTTCATGGAGCGGATGGCTACCCGCTGGACCTCCGCCACCACCATGGCGGTGATCCGCTGGGACGATGGCCACACCTCCATGGAGGCCCTGGAGGACATACACCCCCGCGGGTGGCGTTCTCCCAGCGGTAGCCCCTTGGGCGTGTTCTTTGCCCGTTAAAACAATATAGGCCGGGCCGGGCGGCTACTTCCCGGCAGAAAGGCAGGAAATTATGAGATACAGCGAACAGCAGCGGGCCTATAATCAGGCCCGGCAGGCCAGTGAATTGGCCGGGGCCAGGGTCGCCGCCCATGAAAGGGCATTTTTAGCAGCCAGGGGCGCCACGGACCGGCGCGGGCGGCCCGCTCGGTTCCTTTGGCAAATCGAAAATGACGCCGTTTTCGACGCTCTGGAGGCAGAATACCAGGCGGACCCGGAGGCCGTCAAGCTGCAAAATGCCGATATGGAGGCCAGGGCGGTGCTGATAAAAACAGAAAAGGCCCTGGTTGCCTGGGCGCTTTCCATCGTCCCCGCTGGGGTTCGCGCCACCCTTGCCCCCGCCGCCGAAACGGACCACGCCACCCGGAAAAAGATCATTGACTTAGCCATGCGCCTGGACGCCTCCACCATATCCCGCCGCGTGGTATAAAAGCGCACCGTGTAGGTGCCGGGGGTTCCTCTTACTCCGTTTTGTCTTTGTTCCAGTTCGTGATCTGCTCCAGGGCCTCCCGCAGTTTGTCAAATCCGAACATAGCCGCATAGGCCACGAACAGGCCCAGGGCCACCGCGCCGGCCACCATGTACCAGGTGACGGCCCAGCCCATGATCTGGAACACCGCAAAGAACGCCACCAGGGTGACGGCCATGGCCACCACCACCGCCATGATATTGGTGGGGATCTTGTCCCAGGTGATTTTCTTCACCACCTGGGTGATGATGTTGGTGATCACGGTCAGGATCAGGGCCGCCAGCAGGATGACGGACACCGCCAGGGGAATGTACTGCATAATGGTTTCCATGTGCATGTCCTCCTTGAAATTATTTCACAGCCCCGCCCAGGGCGCACAGCAGCAGGTCCAGGGAGGGGAATGTGTCGTAGTTGGCCAGCTAA
>CALDMR010000123.1 GCA_937915065.1 uncultured Clostridia bacterium | reverse complement strand
TTCCTCCGTATTGTCGGCTTGTTCGTCGATCAGGATGCGTTCGGACGCAATGCCGTGATCCTCCAACCATTGGGCCATGCACTGCCCCTCGGAAATCTCCTCCCCCGGCCCCTGGGAGCCGGTGACGACAATGGGAATATCCGGCTTGTCCTCCACATAATCGAGGGCCGCCGCCAGGCGCGCCTGCAAGCTCAGCGACGGGCGCGTTCCGTTGACGCCGGCGCCCAGAACCACCACCGCAGCCACATCCGATTCCCTGTCGGTATGACCATAGGAGACCACCCTTGCTTCCAGCACGGCGAACACGATCAGTCCGACGATCAGCACTGCCGCCAGCACAGCGCGCAGCACCCTGCGCACTCTGCCGCGGTTCATCCGCCCCAGGGCGAACCACACCGCAAGATAAATCGCCGCGCAAAACAGCAGAACGCCCGAAAAGCGCATAGGCGTGTACACAAAACAGCAGGCAGCCCCCGCAGCAGCGCATACCGCCGCCAGAATCAGCGCCCATTTACCGCCCCTCTGTTTTCCCGTGTAGCCCATCTCTTATCCCTCCGCCTCTTCCGCCAGATGCTCCCACTGTTCATACAGCGCATCCAACTGCTGCTGCAGCGCTTCCTTGTCCTGGCACAGCTGGGAGAGTTTTTCATAATCGCAGGCATTTTCCGCCATGGCTGCATCCAGCTCCTGCATTTTCTCTTCGGTGCGGGAAATCTCCCGCTCGCAAATGGTCATCTGCTTGCGGGCGTTGTTCTGGTTCCGGTTTCCTTTCGCCGCCGGTTTCTTCGCTTTTTTCACCGGCTCCGGCCCGGGGGCCTTATCCTTTTCCCGCTGGGCTTTCACCGCGCGGTAACGCTCAAAGCCATAAGGATAATCAGTGATGCATCCTTCTTCCAGTTCCCAGATCCGGGTGGCAAATTTCTTAATAAAATAGCGGTCGTGGGACACAAACAGCAGCGTTCCGCCAAACTGTTCCACCGCACCCTCGATCCACTCCCGGGATGCGATATCCAAATGGTTTGTCGGTTCGTCCAGGATCAGGAAGTTCACATCCTCGTCCATCAAAATGCACAGCTTCAGCCGGCTCAGCTCGCCGCCGGAAAGCACAGCCACGCTTTTGAACACATCCTCCCCCCGGAAGCGGAAAGCCGCCAGGCGGTTGCGGGCCGTTTGAGCAGAGCAGTCCGTTTCATAAATCATGGTATCCACCAGATTGCGCTCCTTATGGGGGAAATCCACGATCTGGGGCAGATATGCCGTTTTCACCGCCGGGCCTGTTTTGATACGCCCGCCCAGGGGCTGCTCCTGGCCCAGCAGCAATTTTAAAAAGGTGGATTTGCCCGTGCCGTTGTCACCAATCAGCGCGATACGCTCGCCGCCGCGCACCTTGAGATCCACGCCGGAGAACAGCGTCCGTCCGTCAAAGCCCATAGACAGATCCCGCAGGGAAAACACTTCGTCTCCGGCAAAGTCCCGTTCGCCAAAGGACGCCGTCAGATTGCGCTCCTTTGTGGGTTTTTCCACGGTGCTCAGCTTTTCAATGCGCCGCTCCATAACAATGGCCCGCTTATACATCTTATCATTGCCCTGAAAGGCCCACAGGCGCATCTTTTCCGCCGCTTCGGACAGTTGCTCGATCTTGGCCTGATTCTTTTCATATTGGCGCAGGCGCTCTTCATAGCGCCGCTCCTTTTCCTCTGCGTAAAAGGTATAATTGCCCGAATAAAATTCCGCCTTGCCGTCTAGGATCTCCACCACCCGATCCACTGTGCGGTCAAGAAAATAGCGGTCATGGGAAATGGCCAGCACCGTGCCTTTGAAGTGGGAAATATACTCCTCCAGCCACTCCACCGCATGGAGATCCAGATGGTTTGTAGGCTCGTCCAGCAGCAGGATGTCCGTATCCTCCAGGATCAGCCGCCCCAGGTTGACCCGGGTTTTTTCGCCGCCGGAAAGGGAATCAAACAGCCGGCCGCGCATCTCCAGAGAAATCGACAGGCCCGCTGCCACCTTATTGATCTCCGTGCGGGTATTGTACCCGCCCATGCCTTCAAAGGCAGCGGACAATTCACCATAGCGGCGCAGGGTTTCCGGCGCCGCATCCCCCTGTTCCATCCGCACCGTCAGTTCCTTCAGCTCCGCTTCCAGCCGGTGCACCCGGTCAAAGGCCGTTTCCAGCACATCCTCCACCGTGTATCCGGCGGGATACACGGGGATCTGGGAAATCAAGCCGATACGGCGCCCCGGGGCGATCATCACCTCGCCGGCGTCGTAATCGATTTCACCGGTGAGGATCTTGAAGAGGGTGCTTTTGCCGCTGCCGTTTTTGCCCAGCAGCCCCACCCGCTCGCCGGAATCCACCTGAAAGGTGATTCCGTCCAGCACATTTTTCTCCAGGTCGAAAGATTTGACCAAACCTGAAATATTGATATCGATCATGGGAATTCTCCAGTTCTCAGTCGTTCTTTTCCGTCAGTTCTGCCACAATGGTCTGAAACTGCATGGCATGGCTGGCCTTGACCAGCACCGCCGTATCCGGCCCTGCCAGGGCCGAGAGCAGGCCCAGGGCTTCCTCTTTTTCGGCAAACCAGTGTACTGCCGCGCAGCCCTGTTCCCGGGCGCCGGCGGCGATCTTTGCGGCCTTCTCACCAATGGCCACCACAGTGCCGATCCCCTCCTGCGCGCAGCATGCTCCCATATCATAGTGGGCCTGGGGGGAAAGTGCTCCCAGTTCCCCCATATCGCCCAACACTGCCACAGTCTTGCCGCAGCCCGCTTGGGCCAGGGTATGGATGGCTGCCGCCATGGATTGGGGATTGGCATTATAGCAGTCAGACAGGATCAGCGCCCCGTCGCCGCGGCGGATCAGGCGCATCCGCTCCCCGGCCGGCTCATAATGGGCCACACCCGCCGCGATCTCTTCCTTCGTCAGCCCCAGCTGCTCGCCGATGACAGTTGCCATGGCGGCGCTGTAAATCATATGGCGTCCGGGGGCCGGGATCTCCAGAGCATAGGTTTCCCGCTCCGTCCGCACGGTGCAGGAAATCCCGTCCAGGCCCCGGTCGGCCACCGCTTCCACCCGCACATTGCAGTCCGCGCCCTCGCCACAGCGGTAAACCGGCACCGGCGGATGCAGCGTGTTCAGCAA
The DNA here is from genome assembly GCA_937915065.1 of uncultured Clostridia bacterium. Lineage (GTDB taxonomy): Bacteria > Bacillota > Clostridia > Oscillospirales > Oscillospiraceae > Pseudoscillospira. Next base: position 33,023 of record CALDMR010000123.1, on the reverse strand, counting down.
CGCATCGTCCCCGTTCAGCACCGCAAAACCAGTGTCCTTCAGGTGTTCAAAAATCTCGCTTTTGGCCCGCAGGATCCCCTCACGGCTGCCCAGGTTTTCAATATGGGCGTCCCCCACATTGCTGATCACCGCCACATCCGGCCGCACCATCTCGCCCAGGTAGCGGATCTCGCCAAAATGGTTCATCCCCGTTTCCACCACCGCCGCCTCATGCTCCGGCAGCAGGCGGAACAGGGTTTTGGGCACGCCGATATCGTTGTTAAAGTTTCCGTCGGTTTTCAGCGTATTGTAGTGCTCGGAAAGCACGGCGGCGATCATTTCCTTGGTGGTGGTTTTGCCCACGCTGCCGGTGATCTGGATCACCTGCAGATCAAACCGGTCCCGGTACCAGGACGCCAGCGCCTTCAGCGCCAGGCGGGTGTCCGCCACCCGGATATAAAACTTATCCGGCAGGAACTGCTCCGGCTCGCGGGAGCACAGGGTTCCCGCCGCCCCGGCAGACAGCGCCTTTTCCATGAAATCATGGCCGTCCCGGGCGGCGATCAGGGGCACAAAAAGCATACCCGCGCCGCAGGCGCGGCTGTCTGTTTCCACGCCGCTGACCTTCCGATCCAGCGCCCCTGCCAGCAGCGTACCGCCAGTGGCTTCTAACAATTCCTGAACTGTTGTTTCCAGCACTTTACTTCACGCCTCTCTCCCGCAGGGACAATGCAATGATCTCCTCGCACAATTCGCCGTAAGAAATGCCCACGGCAGCGGCCTCCTGGGGAATCAAGCTGGTGGGCGTCATCCCCGGCAGCGTGTTGATCTCCAGGCAATAGGCCCGGCCATCCTCCGTCAGCAGGAAGTCCGCCCGGGAATATACGGACAGCCCCAGCGCATGGTACAGCTTGAGGGTCGTCTCCCCCAGCAGTTTCTGTTCCGCCTCTGTAATGGGGGCGGGGCAGAGTTCCTTTGTCTGCCCGTTGTACTTATTGTTATAATCATAGCCCGCATCGTCGGGCAGGATCTCCACCGCAGGCAAATAGCGCTCGCCCAGCACGCCGCAGGTCAATTCCCGGCCTGTGATCTTTTCTTCGACCACCACATGGCTGCCGTACTCCAGGCACCGCTCCAGGGCCTCCGCCAGATCTTCCTGCGCATCCACCACCTGCACGCCCAGGGAAGAGCCGCCGGTGACCACTTTCACCACGCAGGGGCAGGTCACCTGCGCGCAGACGGCGGGAATATCTTCCCGCCCATATGTAAACTCCTGCCAGCGCGGCGTCAGGATCCCGGCGGACTCCATCACCACCTTGGTAATGGCCTTATCCATTGCCATGGCAGAGCTGACATAACCCGCGCCGGTGTAGGGAATACCCAGCAGATCAAAGGCCGCCTGCACGCGGCCGTCCTCGCCGCACTGGCCGTGCAGCGCCAGGAACACCACATCCGCGGCCCGGCAGAACTCCAGCACGCCGGGGCCGAAAATGCTGGGACTCTGATCGGCGCGGCCTTTGCGGATGGCTTCCAGATCCGGCTCCTCCCGGGTCACCGGGATCGTGCCCAGCAAGCCGTCCGGCGCGTCAAAGGCTTCTTCGGGCACCGCATCCACCCGCTCAAAACCCATATACAGATCCACAATGGCCGCCCGGTGGCCCCGCTCCCGCAGCGCTTTGCACACATTGCTGCCGGAAAGGAAAGAAATATTGCGTTCGGTGCTCAAACCGCCCGCCAAAACCGCTATTTTCATATAAACAGCCTCCAAAAGCCCAAAAAATTCAAAAAGCGTTGCAGCTTTCAATCATACGGATACAGAGTATATTATAGCACGATCTATGGTGCGATACAATTCTATCTATATGAAAAAGAGGGGGAATTTCTCCCCCTCTTTTTCGTGCTTTTGCATTTTTTATTGCAGCCAGCCAAAGAGACCGCCCTTTGATTCTTCCATCAGATCCATGGCCGAGCAAAGTAGCTGCGCCGCAGCCGCCCGGTTCAGCCGGGTGCTGCAGTCCGTGCCGCTGCCCAGCAGATCCACAGAAGACAGGTTCGCCACGGACTGCACCGCCCAGGCGGGCACATTCTCTCCGGCAAAGGCTTCCGCATCCACATCCGTGACCGCCATGACCCGATTCAGGATCACCGCCGCCTCGCTGTAAGTGATCGGCTCTCCGGCGGAAAATACCACCCGGTCATGATCCAATTTCCCGGTGATCAGTCCCTGGTGCAGGGCTTCTGAGGCGTAAGACTTGGCCCACGCGGGAATGGAGGAATCATCACTGAACCCCGTCACGCTGACCTGGCGGGACGGGTCGATCCCCGCGGCCGTCATGGCCATAGCCAAAAATTCGCTGCGGCTGACGGCCTCATTGGGGTCAAAAAAGTATTCCTGGCCCACCCGGCGTCCGGTGCACACCCCCGCTTCCGCCAAACGGATGGCTGCGGTCTCGGCGGCGTGGTCTTTCAGATCGGCATAGCGGACGCCGCTTTTGTTTTTCAGGATCTCGATCTTGACCGTGGCCGGATCCGACACGTTGCCGTCTTCATCCTTTGCACAGAACGTAAAGGCATCCTGGCCGGTTTTTCCGCCCCTGGGCGTATACACAAATTGGGCCGTATCATCCCGGTTCAGCATAACCGTTCCCTTTTTCGGCTGCTCCACCACCTCGAAGGTCAGCTTTCCCCCATCCGGATCCGCCGCCCGAAGCTGCCCCTGCATCTGTACATCCGCATAGGTATAGCAGCTTTGATTTTCTGCAATGGGCATGACCACCAGTTCATCAGCACTGTCTCCGCCCTCCTGGGCCGCCTGAACCGGCAGCACTACCAGGGAAAATGCCAGCGCCAGGGCCGGCAGCATTGCCCATCGAGGGTGCAGTTTGTTCTGTTTCACTTCAATAACCTCCCGCAATTTGAATCTTTTGCGCTTTGTGGTAGTTATTGTTTGCCGCTGCAGCCAGGATATGCAGAACCATCCAAAATCCGGTCATGGTAAAATTTTGCACCGCGCAGCCCTTGGCCGCGCGGTGCACCATACATTTTCCGCCGTTGCAAAATCCCTTATGCTTCCGGCTCGTCGCCGTCATCCAATTCTTTCCGCCGCTTGCAGTATTCTTTCATGGAGATCTGCAGCAGGAGCAAAGTCAGCCCAAAGCTGACCGCGGCGCCGGCCGCCCCCATGAGCAGTCCCGTCAGCGGGCGTTCGTACCGCAGGGCAAACAGAAGCCACAAAAAAGCAAACACCACCACGCCGCTGCACAAAGCGGACAGCACATTGGTTTTCACCGAGGGCTGCGTTCTCCGGCTCCACAGCCCTGCCCGGCAGGTGGAAACGGTCAGATAAGCCGCCATCACCATCAGCAGCAGAAATTCTCCGCCAAACACCTTCCAGTCATAGCCAAAGCACAGCATCTGGATCATGAACAGGGCCAGCAGCCCCCAGAACGCCAGCCAGCAGCCGTTGCGCTCGATTCTGAGCATGGTGCGCTCCTGCATTTCATCCAGCTGGTTTTTCTCCAGGTGATCGAATAATTTCATCCTTCCTCAACCTCCCAAAACAGATCGTCCAATGTTTTTCCCAGCACGCGGCAAATGGCGCGGCACAAGTTGATGGTGGGATTGTATTCACCCTTTTCAATGGCGTTGATGGTCTGGCGCGACACGCCCACGGCCTCGGCCAGTTCTTTCTGCGTCAGATCCCGTTCGGCCCGGGCCGCTTTGATTTTCAAATTCTTTCCCATCCTCCTCACCTCGGTTTCAGCATACCACCGTGTTTCCAATAAGTCAACTATATTTTACTTTTTATCGCAAAAACTTGATATTATATCAGATAAAAAGAGCACTGCCCAGCAGTGCTCTTTTTGAAGCGGCTCATTGTTCCGGATATTTTTCCTTGTAGTAAGCCCGAAATTCCGCCAGCTCCGCCTCATCCTTCCGGTCCAGGCCGCCCTCCAGGGCCAGGCCTTCAATATGATGGGTGAATTCATGGGCCAGCGTGGTATACAGCTCATCCTCCCAGTCCTCCCGGCCCCAGTTTTCCTTTTCCGCCAGCGCGGCAAAGGAGCCGTAGTACAGGTTGATATACAGGCCCATCTGGTCATTGCAGTATTCGCCCATAATATAGATCTCGCCCGGCGGAAATTCCGGATCCTCCACCGCCTCGGGCAGCAGGGAAATGCCGCCGTTCAGCTCCCGGTAAAACACCGGCGGAAACTCCTCCGCCATTTCATCCAAAAGCGCTCCTACCTCGTCAAAGGACAGTATCACAATGCTTCCCTCCCCGGTTCTTTAAGAAGGCTTTTTCATCGTCAGGCCAATGCGTTTTTTCTTCTCATCCACTTCCAGCACCCAGACTGTGACCACATCTCCCACGGCCACCTTTTCCGACGGATGCCGGATGAATTTGTCGCAGATCTGGGAGATGTGAACCAGGCCGTCCTGATGGACGCCGATATCCACAAAGGCGCCGAAATCAATCACATTGCGTACCGTGCCCGTCAGCTCCATGCCCGGTTTCAAACCGGACACCGACAGAACGTCCGTGCGCAGGATGGGCTTGGGCAGCTCGTCCCGGGGATCGCGGCCGGGCTTGCGCAGTTCGGCCACAATATCCCGCAGCGTGGGCACACCCACGCCGCACTGCTGCGCCACAGTTTCCACCCCCAGAGCATCCACTTTCCGGCCCAAGTCCCCCAGGCTGCCCCCTTTAACGTCTGCCATGGTATACCCGCACAGCTCCAGCAGCTTTTCCGCCGCGCCGTAGGACTCCGGATGGACGCCCGTATTGTCCAGCACATTCCCGCTTTCGCTGACCCGCAGGAAGCCCGCGCACTGCTCATAGGCTTTGGGGCCCAGTTTGGGCACTTTCAGCCCCTGTTTGCGGGCGGTGAATGCACCGTTTTCCTCCCGGTATTTGACAATATTTTTTGCTGTGGTGGCATTCAGTCCCGCCACCCGCCGCAGCAGGGGCGCACTGGCAGTGTTCAGATCTACTCCCACCGCATTCACGCAGTCCTCCACCACGCCGTCCAGCGCTTCGTTCAAGCAGGCCTGGGGACAGTCATGCTGATACTGCCCCACACCGATGGCCTTGGGGTCGATCTTCACCAGCTCCGCCAGCGGATCCTGCAGGCGGCGGGCAATGGACACAGCCGAGCGCAGATTGACGTCATATTCCGGGAACTCTTCCGCCGCCAGTTCGGAGGCGGAATAAACCGATGCTCCCGCTTCATTGACGATCATATAGCTGACTTTGCCGCCAAAGGGCCGGATCAGCTCCACAGCCATCTGCTCCGTTTCCCGGCTGGCGGTGCCGTTGCCGATGGCCAGATGCTCCACCCCGTCTTTCTCGATCAGGCGGGAAAGTTTTTCGATGGCCTCCTTTTTCTGCCGTTCGCCGTATGTCGGATACACCACAGTGGTATCCAGCACCTTGCCGGTGCCGTCTACCACCGCCACCTTGCAGCCGTTGCGGTAGCCGGGATCCAGGCCCATGGTAACCTTCCCCTTCACCGGCGGCTGCATCAGCAGCGGCCGCAGATTCAGCGCAAAGTTCTGAATGGCCCCCTCGCCGGCCTGCTCCGTCAGCAGATTGCGCACTTCCCGCTCCAGCGAAGGATACAGCAGCCGGTCATAGGCGTCCTCCGCCGCGGCTTTGACAAATTCCATGGCCGCAGAGCCGGGGCGCACCACCGCCCGCCGCAGCAGAGGCAGCGCCAATTCCCGATTCATCGCCACCGCCGCTTTCAGTTTTTCCTCCCGTTCGCCCCGGTTGATCGCCAGCACCTGGTGGCCCTGCATCCGGGAAATGGGCTGGGAGAACTCATAATACAGGCGATAGACGGAATCTTCCTCGCCGGTGGCTTTCGACACCAGCTCGCCCCGTTTCCAGATCAGCTCCCGCAGCGTTTTGCGGATGGCCGCATCGTCTGCGATCTGCTCGGCAATGATATCATTAGCGCCCTGCAGGGCATCTTCCACCGTTTCCACGCCCTTTTCTTCATTCACGAAGGCCGCAGCCGCCGTTTCCGGCGGAGGGCAGTCCTTCTCCTGGGCCAGCAGCAACGCCGCCAGGGGCTCCAGCCCCTTTTCCCGGGCCATGGTGGCGCGGGTGCGGCGCTTCTGTTTATAGGGGCGGTACAGATCCTCCACCTCGGCCAGGGTTTTTGCCCCGTCAATGGCGGCGGACAATTCTTCCGTCAGTTTCCCCTGATTTTCGATGGCGTTTTTCACCTCTTCGCGGCGCTTTGCCAGGCCCCGCAGATAGTTCAGCCGATCCTCCAGGGCGCGCAGGGTCGTATCGTCCATCGCTCCGTGCAATTCCTTGCGGTAGCGGGCAATAAAAGGAATGGTGTTGCCCTCATCAATGAGCCGCACCACATTTTCCACATACTGTAAAGGCTGGTTCAGCTCTTCAGCCAGAATTTGCGTTAGTTCCATACTGTACTCCTTCGGTTCAAAGTGATCCTATTGTACCAGAAAGCGCATCAAAAAGGAAGCGTTCTCCGTCTGCATTGACAAAGCAGGGCCGGCGGTTATATGATGGAGCCACCATAACCCCGAAAGGAGCCCCCTGCCATGACAGAAAAAGAAAAAGCCCGCGCCGGGCTGCTTTATAACAACAATTTTGACCCACAGCTGATTCGGGAACGCACAGAGTGCCAGAAAAAATGCCAGGCTTACAACGCCCTGCCCGTGGACGCCGCAGAGCAGCGCAAAGCCGCCCTGCGGAAGATCCTGGGCAGCACCGGCGAGCGCTTCTGCATCGAGCAGCCCTTTCACTGCGACTACGGCTACAACATCACCCTCGGCGAAGATTTTTATTCCAACTACAACCTGGTCATTCTGGACGACGCCCCCATCACCATCGGAAACCATGTATTCATTGCGCCGGACTGCGGGATCTATGCCGCCGGCCATCCCATCAATGTGGCCCAGCGCAACGAGGGGCTGGAATATGCCAAACCGGTTTCCATCGGCGACAACGTTTGGATCGGCGGCGGCGTGCGGATTCTGCCCGGGGTCACCATCGGCAGCAACACCGTGATCGGCGCAGGCAGCGTGGTGGTCAAGGATATTCCCGACGGCGTTTTGGCCGCCGGAAACCCCTGCCGCGTGATCCGGCCCCTGACGCCGGAAGAACTGCCCTAAACACGGCTCCCCCGCATGCAATTTATACTTGCCAACCCGGCAGCGCCGTGCTATAATCGCCACAGTACAGTTTTGTACAATTTCAACTAAATGTCAAATTGAACGGAGGCTGCTTATGTACCAAATTTCCAACTTCACTGACAACGATGACGTTAAGGTGCTCTCTGAACTGGGCGCATTTCAGGTAATCGAGTATCAGCGCGATTTGAGCGTGTCGCCCCACTCGGCTATCACCGCTTATTACAGCGCTCAAATGAACGTAAAAAAGCGGCAGCTGGTCTGCCATCTGGACAGGGCCCAGGTCACCATCCAGGCCGGCGCTATGCAGTGGATGCTGGGTAATGTAAACGCCACCTCCGGTGTGAAGGGCGTGGGCGATCTGCTGGGCAAGGCCGTCCGCGGCAAAGCCAACGGCGACTCCGCCATCAAGCCGGAATACACGGGCGACGGCATGCTGGTACTGGAGCCTACTTATAAACACCTCATTCTGATGGACGCCGCTGACTGGGGCAACAGCGTTGTGCTGGACGACGGGCTGTTCCTGGCCTGCGAGTCCACCCTGCAGTCCAAAACCGTGATGCGCTCCTCCCTGTCTTCCGCCGTGGCCGGCGGCGAGGGGCTGTTCAACCTGAGCTTGAACGGCAGCGGCGTATTCTGCATCGAATCCGAGTGCCCCAAGGAAGAGCTCATCGAGATCACCCTGCAGAACGATGTGCTGAAAGTGGACGGAAATTATGTGATCGCCTGGAGCAAGGCCCTGGACTTCACCGTGGAGCGCTCCGGCAAGAGCCTGCTGGGCTCCGCCGCCTCCGGCGAGGGCCTCGTCAACGTTTATCGCGGCACCGGCAAGGTGCTGATGATGCCCACCGCAAAAATGCCCGATATTTGATCCGGCTTGCGCAAAGATATATTGTACCAAACATAAGCAGACGGCGCGTCCCGATGGGACGCGCCGTCTGTTTTCAATCATTCACACATGAAATCTGCGCCGGGCTTCTTCCCGCAGAGCGGGCACATGGCGCACGATCACCAGCGGCACCGCCAGGGCCACGCATACCGTCAGCACCACCAGAGACCAGCCGGGCTGCCAATGGCCCATGAAAAAGCGGTCGCAAAAAAACTCCGCCGCCAGGGCCAGCAGCGCCGCAGCGCAAATAATAAAGGTCGCCGTAGTCAGCATTTTATGGCGGTGATCCCGCAGCAGGAAGCACAGCACCAGCAAAATAACCACAGCACTGATCAAAATGGGCAGCACCAGCCCCCGGAACCAGACCATGCCGTTCAGATCAATGGCCGCCAAAAATACATACAGGCCCACGGCGCCCACATCGATGGGCAGGGCCACCCAGGGTGGAAGCCGCCTGGCCACCAACGGCAGCACAAACCAGATCCACAGCATGGCCGCCGCACCAACGATATACAGCGACCAGATGTGGCTGGTGCGCAGGAAAAAGTTTAATATGCCGCAGCACACCGCCACAGAAAGCAGCATAGCGCTGAGCAGCAATGCCAATTCCCACTGGGACACCGGCGCAATGTCCTCCTTTTTTTCCGCGAAAAAAGAGGGCTCGTCGGCAGCCCGCAGCGCATCCGGATGATAAACAGGGGTATTGCACAGCGGGCAGCGCTTGACGCCGCTGTCCAATTCCACGCCGCAATTCACACAATAAGGCATGTTTCCCGCTCCCTTTCTTTATGTTCGATTGCTTTCGATCCTGACCGGCAGCCCCTCTTTGACCAGAAAGCGGAAAAAGGCCCGCTCGGTATCTGTCTCCTTCTGGGTTCCGGCAAAGGTAATCTCCATCTGATTTCCATAACTGATGCTGGCGCAGTTCACCTTGGGCTGCATAGACTGCCCCAGGATCACCTCCAAATGGTGGATATGATCCTCCATATCCGGCGGCACCCGGAAGGGGCCGGGATTGGTAAAGGTCAGCGTGTATGGCCGCACCCCTGCCAAATAATAGCTCAGGCGCATCACCGGATTTTTCAGCACAATGGGGATCTTATTCAAAAGCGGATTCGTTTGAAAGCGCACATTGTGGGTAAAGCCCGCCCGCAGTTCCTGGCGGTTAATGTGCAGCTGCATATAGTGGCGCACCTGGCGCACCACCTCTTCAAACGTATACTCCCCCCAGCGCGGGTCAATACAGGGCCGCACCGTGGTAATAAAATTGCGCAGGGTTTCCGTTTCAAAATATCCCCGCAGATTGATGGGCACCGCCAGCGTTACCGGCAGCAGGTGTCGCGGGTTTTCCCGCTGCTGCTTTTCCATCAGCACCCACAGCAGGGCCGCCGCCAGATATTCGGTGATCGAGGCGCCGTATTCCTTCGCCTTTGCCTTCAGCCGGTCCACGGGCAAAAAGCCCATGGTCACATGGAAGGTATAGTAGGACTCCGGCGTGCCCCGGTTCGGATAAGCCTGTTCCGCAGAGCGGGTCCGGGCCGTGTGGGGCCCCACATAGCGGGCATAGGCATCCTCCAGTTCTCCGGGCCGCGGCGCTTCCCCGGGATCTGCCATGCCCGGCGCCAGGGCCACAGCGCAGCCCCTTTGCCGCAGATACTCTGCCAGCAGCGTGCGGAACAGGAACATGGCCCCGCCGCCATCGGACAGGGCATGGAATACCTCCACGGAAATTCGCCGGTCGTAAACAAAAAAGCGCACCAGCCAGCCCTGATCCTCCCGAAAGTTCATGGGGCGGCAGGGATCGCGCACATCCTCCTTCACAAAGGGGCCGGGCGCATCGTTGGGTTCCAGATAATACCAAAACAGGCCCATTTTGATCCGGGAGAAAAACACGGGGAACCGGGGACGGATCCGATCGATCGCCCGCTGAAGCGCAGCCCTGTCCACCGGCTCGTTCATAACCGCTGAAAAGCGGTAAATGGCCGAGTATTCCTTTCGCTGGAGCGCCGCATACAACACGCCGGCATTGTCCAGCGTATACCACCGCCTGTGCAGTTTCCCCATCTGCGCCCCTCCTTAAAATTTTAAGATTTTATTTATTGTATCATTTTCGCGGTGCCGGCGCAACCCAAGATCACCTTTCTGCTTTTCAAATCCGGCGGAGCATGGTATACTGGGGAACAATCCACAAATTTCCCGTAAAAGCGACAGGAGGAGCCTATGGAACGAAAACGCACCCGAAAACTGCGCGGCGCAGGCCAGCCGTCGCCGGCCCAGAAGCGGGCCGCCGAAAAGCTGCGCCTTGGCCCGGCCATGCAGGCCCTGAAAGCCCTGCACAGCGTCAGCGCTCCCGACGCCATGACCGCCGAGGAGTTGGAACGCCAGCGCAAAACCCAGGAAGTTATGGGCCGCCTGGCGGCCCCCATGACCGGTCTTTCCTGGGAGCCCTTTGCGCTGGACGGTATGAAGGCCGCCTGGATGCGCCTGAAGCATCCCCACCGGCGCAAGCATGTGATCCTCTACTGTCACGGCGGGGGATATACCAGCGGCAACCTGGGCTACTCCCGGGTGCTGGCCTCCAAACTGACCCATGTCACCGGCTACGATGTGCTTACCTTTGACTACCGCCTGGCGCCGGAGCACCCTTATCCCGCCGCGGTGGAAGATGCCCTGCGGGCCTGGGATCACCTGATGTACCTGGGATACGGCGCCCGGAATGTCACCGTAGTGGGCGACAGCGCCGGCGGCAACCTGGCCCTGGTGCTGTGCCGCCGCCTGCGCCAGCAGGGGCGCATGCTCCCCGGCGCCCTGGTGCTGCTCTCCCCCTGGACAGATATGACCGCCTCCGGCCCCTCTTATACCGAGCGGCAGGAAATCGATCCCATGCTGACGATGGACTATATCAAGGCCGTCCGCACCGCCTATGCCGGCAGCCAGGATCTCCGCGACCCCGACCTTTCCCCCCTGCTGGGAGATTTTACCGGTTTTCCGCCCACGCTGATCCAGGCCGGCACCCACGAAATCCTTTATTCCGACGCCGAGCAGCTCCACCAGAAGCTGGAGGCGGCCCATGTGCCCAATACCTTCGAAGTTTATGACGGGATGTGGCATGTATTCCAAATGTTCCCCACCAAAAAATCCGCCTCCGCCATGTCCCATATCAGCTATTTCCTGTTGGAGCAGCTGTAAAACTGCATAAAAACAGCACCTGTGCCCCGGATGGGCACAGGTGCTGTTTTTTCACCATTCCTGCCGCGCCTCGGCGCGCAGGGGAAGCGTGGTATAAATTTCGTGGACAACGGCCCGATATTCCGCCGCATCCGTGGTGCGGCGCAGCCGCTTGGCCAGCTTCTCGTGATCATCGAACAGATGAATATGATAGAACCAGACTTCTTTCATCCGCATCATGGCGTTGCGGTCATTGCCGAACATTTCCCGATACCCTTCATACAAAGCCGCGTGGAAATCCCGCAGCCCCTCACGGGTCTGCTTTTCCGGCGCCAGCATGGCCGGATTGGCCACCAGGCCGCGGCCCACCATCAGCGCCTGCACCTGGGGAAACCGCGCCGCCATGGCTTTGCAATCCGCCATCGTCATCAAATCTCCGTTATAGCTCACCGGATTCTTGCTCCGGCTCAGCGCCTCGGCAAAGGCTTCCACCCGGGCAGGATGCTTATAAAAATCTTTGCGCACCCGGGGGTGGATGATGAGTTCCGCGATGGGATACTTGTTATAGATCTCCAGAATCGGCCCAAATTCCGCAGGGTCGCTGATCCCCAGCCGGGTTTTGATGGAAATAGGGCCCTCCACAGCGGAATAGATCCGGTCAAGAAATTCGTCCAGCTCCCGGGGATGCGCCAGAAATCCGGCACCCTTTCCCTTGGCCGTCACCGTTCCCGAGGGACAGCCCAAGTTAAAATTAATCTCCCGATAGCCCAGGGCCCGCAATTCCCGCACCGCCCAGAGAAATCCTTCCGCATCCTTTCCAAGGATCTGCGGCACCAGATCATCAAACCCGTTGTGCTCCGGGCACAGATCCTGCCACTCCTTTTTAGAAAACACCCTGCTCTGGTTGGCCGAGAGAAAGGGCATATAATACCGATCCACCCCGCCGAACATGGCGCGGTGCAAATTGCGGTACACATATCCTGTCACGCCCTCCATGGGGGCAAAATCAACGCGCATCCACCCACTCCTTTTCTCTTTCTCGCCCTATTGTACCAGTCCCCCCACCGCCGCGCAAGAGGCAGCCCACTTTTTCCCATCAGCAGCCCGCCTGGTAGGCGCACCCCCTTATCCTTACCGACAAAAGAAACAGAAATTCTACTTTCTTTTTGGATAAAATTCTAAATTCGATTTTTTGTTCCAGTTGTGATTGACTTTTTTGAACATTCGTTCTATAATCTTAAACATGAAAACAGAAGTTCGATATTTCGAATATTTCATAGAGAGAAACGAGGAATCTGCCATGACAATGTCTTACGAAACCGGCGCACGAAAACTGGAACGCCCGGAAGTCGATTTGATCAATTACAGCGACGTCCACCCCCACAGCACGAAAAAGGTCATCCCCTTTACCCCTTCGGCAGCCGCGCAGGCCCCCCACCCCTCCATGGCCAGCCGCCACCGCCGGATGGCGCGCAAAGCCGCCCTGCGGCAAAAGCTGCTGGTGACCTATCCCCGCTATTTATGTGTGGCCCTGCTGAGCCTGTTTCTTTACCTGCGCCTGGCCGCCTTCGCCGAGGTTCCCGCCACCGGGCTGAACGTGCTGTGGATCAGCGCCTACGCTCTGGCCGCCATCAGCTTCGTCTGCAGCCGTCTGCAGACCCCCGCCGCCCCGCAGTAAATCCATTCAACAGAAAACGGACAGAATGCCCCTTTGGGCTTTCTGTCCGTTTTTTCTTTATCGATGCAGCGTCAGGGAAATCTCCCCCGCCATATCCGTGTCAAACCATTTGGCCACCTCAGCACGCTCCTGAGTGCGGCCCAATACCCACATCAGTTTGGTCACCGCCGCTTCCGAGGTCATGTCAAAAGTTTGGATCACACCCTGCTCCAGGGCCCGCTGCCCCACTTCATACAGGGAAAAATCGCTGCGCTCATACAGGCACTGGGAGCAGACCACCACGCTGATCCCGCTGCGGATCACCTCGTTCAGCTTTTTCGTCAGATCCCGGCGGATAAACTGCACGCCTCCGGCGCCAAAGGCTTCAATAACAATCCCCCGGATCCCCAGCTTCATCAGAAGGTCAAAGATCCGCGGATCTGTACCCGGCACCAGCTTCAGCAAAAACACCGCCCGGCACAGATCTGCCCGCAGCTGAAATTCCGGGTCACAGGCCGGCAGCACCGCCTCATTGACCACCAGGCCGTGGGCATTCACTTCCGCCGCCGGGGGTGCGTTCACGCTCTCAAAGGCTCCGAAATTCATCGTGTGGGTTTTCACAGCCCGCGTGCCCAAAATCACCCGCCGGTCAAAGGCCAGATATACGCCGCCATACCCGGAAGCCGCCATGGCAAAGGCCGTGCGCAGATTGTCCGTGGCATCGCTGAGCGGATGGGTGATGGGCAGCTGCGCGCCGGTCAAAACCACCGGGATCGGAATCCCGCACAGCATGAAACTCAGCGCAGCGGCAGTATAGCTCATGGTATCCGTACCGTGGGTGATCACAATGCCGTCAAAATCCCGCCAGCTCTCATATACGCTGCGGGCAATAAACTCCCATTCCTCCGGCTGCATATTGGAAGAATCCAGGTGCAGGATATCTTTCACCGTCACGCAAAAGGCGTCCAGCATACCGCCCACGAACTGCTGCAGCCCCGCCCCCGTGATATTCGGGGCCAGGCCCTCCTCTGTTGCAGCAGAGGCGATGGTTCCGCCGGTGGTCAATAACAAAATTCGTTTTTTATTCACAGCAATTCCTCCAACGGTGCAATCCGTTTTTTGTGGGCATGGCGGAACAGGATCACCGCCAGCACACAGCAGCCCCACTCGGTGATCGGGAAGGCCCACCAGCTCAGATCCGGGCTCACGCGCGCCAGAGCCGCCGCCAGAGGCAGCAGCACAATAATCTGCCGCAGCAGCGCCAGCAAAAGGCTGAAGCTGTTGCTGTTGGTGGCCTGAAAGGCATACGAAAACACCAGGCTGGCCCCCGCCGCCATAAAGGACAGGCTGACGATCCGCAGCGCCGGGATTCCCAGCGTCACCGCCGCCGGCTCCATGTTGAACAGGCCCAGCAGCAGCCCGGGCACCGCCAACAGCAGCACCATTCCCGCGCACATACTGATCAGCGCCGTGATCATGGCGGCGCGGATGGTGCCGTCCACCCGCCTGCGGGAACGGGCGCCGAAGTTAAAGGAAATAATGGGTACCACCGCATTGCCCAGGCCAAAGACCACCATATAGACAAAACTCTGGATCTTGAAGTAGGCCCCCAGCACCGCCACATAAATTTCCGAATAACCGGAAAAGATCTTGTTCAGACCCAGGGACATAAAGGTGGACAAGCTCTGCACCACAATGGCCGGCGCACCCACCCGGAAGATCGGGCCGATGATCGACAGTTTCGGCCGGAAGTGCCGCAGCGACAAATGGATCTGCTTCACCTTTTTGGTTACAAGATAAATACCGATGAGGGAGCCGACACATTGGCCGATCACCGTGGCAACGGCGGCGCCGGTAATTCCCATGGCCGGCAGCCCAAACCAGCCGAAAATCAGGATCGGATCCAGGATCAGGTTGACGATCGCGCCGCTGGCCTGAATATACATGTTCCAAATCGGGTTTCCCGTGGCCTGCATCATGCGCTCGCCGGCAAACTGGAGACAAACGCCGAACGCAAAGACCATGATAATATGCAAATAAGTCGTGCCGTACTCAATCACGGTCTGATTTTCGCTGTACAGTTCCATAAAGGGCCAGGCAAACAACAGCCCCGCCACAGCAAACAGCAGTCCAAACGATAGATAGATCACATATCCATGGGCCGCCACATCATTGGCCTCCGCATAGCGCCGCTCGCCCAGGCGGCGGGACAGCAGCGCATTGATCCCCACGCCGATACCCACATTGACGGAAATCAGCAGCAGCTGCACCGGATACACCAGCGACAGGGCAATGAACGCATCCTGGGACACATAGGATACGAAAATACTGTCTACAATATTATAGCAGCCCTGGATAAACATCGAAAGAACCATGGGCCAGGCCATCGTCAGCAGCAGCCGGTTGACCGGCAGCGTACCCATAATATTGTCCCGGCCCAAGCCAGAGGCCGTTTCAACTTCTTCTTTCATCCACACAACACTCCCACTGTTTTCCTTGCCATACTTTTCCTCCTCTTCCAAACCATTGCTCCATAGGAAGCGCGCAACGGCAAAAGCCATTGCGCGCCCATCAAACTCTGTTTTTATACCGTTGCCGTCTTCTTTTCCAGCTCCCGGGCAGCGGTGTGCCCCTCCTGCTTCATGCGCTGGCGGGCATTGGCCAGCATCAATTTGATCCGATTTTCCTGATTGATCGCCGTGGCCGAGGGGTCATAGTCAATGGCCACGATATTGGAATCGGGATAGTCGTCCTTCAGCGGGCGGATCATACCCTTGCCCACAATATGGTTGGGCAGGCAGCCAAAGGGCTGGGTGCACACGATATTGGGAATCCCCTCGTGGATCAGTTCCAGCATTTCGCCGGTGAGCAGCCAGCCCTCGCCCATTTTATTGCCGTCGCCCAGATAATCGTGCACGCTCCGGTGGATCTCTTCAAAGTGGGTCGGCGCCCGGAAGCGGGATTTTCCAACGATCTCAATCACCGTATTCTGCCGCTTGACCACATACTGCATCAGCCCCTTGCAGACCAGATACTTGATCTTGCTGCCGCCGTAAAGCTCGATGTCACTGATGCGGTTGAAAATTTTGAAAATAATGAAGTCCGTCAGCCCCGGCACCACCACTTCGCAGCCTTCGCTGAGCAAAAACTGCTCCAAGTTATTATTTCCCAGCGGGGAAAATTTCACATAGATCTCGCCCACCACGCCGACCTTGACTTTCTCCTCCCGGCGCACCTCAATGCCGGCAAAATCGGCGGTGATCTCTTCGATGGTTTTTACAAACTGGGCATAGCGCATACGCCGGCCCTGATCAAAGCTTTTGACCAGTTCGTCCTCCCAGCGTTCCAGCATCCGGTCCGCTTCGCCGGCCTGCACCTCATAGGGCCGCACCTGGTTGGCCAGATCCACGATCACATCGCCATACAGCATGGCGTAGACCAGCTTGCGGATCAGCGGCAGCGTCAACGAAAAGCCGGGGTTCTTTTCCACACCAAAACTAACGGAAATCACCGGTATGTATTCCAGTCCTGCCTTGATCAGCGCCTTGCGCAGCAGGTGGATATAATTGGACGCCCGGCAGCCGCCGCCCGTTTGGGTGATGAGCAGCGCCACCTTATGGGGATCATATCCCCCGTGCTTGACGGCGTCGATCAGCTGTCCGATGACCAGCAGCGCAGGATAACAGGTGTCGTTGTGCACATACTTCTGTCCCTCCTCCACAATGGCGTGGTGGTGGGTGGTCAGCATATCCACTTTATAGCCTTCCAGCTGCAGCATTTTCTGAAACATGCCAAAGTGCACCGGCAGCATCTGGGGCATCAGAAGGGTATACTCCTCCTTCATTTCCTTGGTGAACAGAAGGCGCCCGTCTTTATCATATACTAATTCAGCCATAGCTTATCTGATTCCTTTCACCGATCTCATCACAGTTCCCAGGCCTTTTTTTCCCGTTCCTCCTGCGCAGGCTCCGTCTTTTTCCGCTCTGCCTCCAGCGCCCGCTGGTGGGCGGCACGCTCGTCCAGCGCGGCAATCAGGGAACGCACACGAATACGAACCGCGCCCAGATTGGAGATCTCATCGATCTTCAGCTGCGTATACAGCTTGCCGTGGCTTTCCAGAATGGAGCGCATCTCGTCGCCGGTAATGGCGTCTGTACCGCAGCCAAAGGACACCAGCTGAATCAGTTCCATATCCGGCTGGGAGCACACATAACGGGCCGCGTTATACATCCGGGCCTGATAGGTCCACTGGTTCAGCACCGTACGCTTATGCCACTTCAGTTTATCAGACAGGGCATCCTCGCTGATGATCACAAAGCCGTATTCGGCGCACAGCTCATCAATGCCGTGGCTGATCTCCGGATCGATGTGGTAGGGACGGCCGCAAAGCACCAAAATCCGGTTGCCCTTGGTGCGGGCTTCCGCAATCATCCGTTCGCCGGTGGATACAATATTCTGATGCCATTTATGATACGCTTTATAGGCCAATTCCGCAGAGAAGCTGACCTCAGCAGAATCGATCCCCATTTCTTTCCAAAAGAACTTTGCGCTGCGGATCTTAAAATCCTTCGGCCGGTGCAGGCCCACATAGGGCGTTAAAAATTTCACCTGCTGCTTCAGCCCCGGGATATTGGCCCCCAACAGTTCCGGATAATACGCCACCACGGGGCAGTTGTAATTGTTGTCGCTGATATGCTCGTCGAAATTATAGGGCATACAGGGGTAGAAAATATAATCCACATTTTTTTCCAGCAGGCTCATGATATGCCCGTGGGCCAGTTTGGCCGGGTAGCATACCGTGTCCGAGGGGATCGTGCACTGCCCCTTATTGTACAGCGCACGGGACGACTCATCGGACAAAACCACCTCAAAGTTCAGCGCTGTGAAAAACTGATACCAGAACGGCAGATTTTCATACATATTCAAGCACAGGGGAATTCCCACCCGCCCCCGGGTGCCGCAGCCGCGGCCAATGCCTTCCATGCGCCGCAGCGCCTTATATTTCAACTCGTACAGGTTCGGCGTAGACACCTTTTCCCGTCCCAGGGGTCGGGAGCAGCGGTTGCCGGAAATGTAGCTGCGGCCGCCGCTGAATTTGTTGACAGTCAGCGCGCAGTTGTTGGTGCACAGATGGCAGGTGGTCGGTTTTGCCGTATGGGTAAAGTCTGCCAGATCTCCCGCGCTCAGCAGGGACGGCAGCTCGATCCGCTGGTTTTTGGCTGTCAGCGCCGCGCCGAAAGCCCCCATCAATCCCGCAATGGTGGGCCGGGTCACCTGGCGCCCCAGCTCCATTTCGAAGCTGCGCAGCACCGCATCGTTAAGGAACGTGCCGCCCTGCACCACAATGTTCTGCCCAAGATCGTCAGCACTGGCAGCGCGAATCACCTTGTAAACAGCATTTTTGACAATGGAAATAGACAGGCCCGCAGAAATATCCTCCACCGGCGCGCCGTCCTTCTGGGCCTGCTTCACGGAAGAATTCATAAACACCGTGCAGCGGGAGCCCAGATTTACCGGGGCTTTCGCCAATAGGCCCAGCTTGGAAAAGTCTGCAATACTGTATCCCATAGCCTTGGCAAAGGTTTCAATGAAGCTGCCGCAGCCAGAGGAGCAGGCCTCGTTGAGCATGATGGAATCCACCGCGTTATTGCGGATCTTGAAACACTTCATGTCCTGGCCGCCGATATCGATGATATAGTCCACTTTGGGATCAAAATACTGGGCAGCCGCAAAATGCGCCACCGTTTCCACCAATCCCAGGTCGCAGCGGAAAGCGTTCTTGATCAGATCCTCGCCATATCCGGTCACGGCGCTGCCGGCAATGCTGATCCGCTGATCGCACAGTTCGTAAATCTTGCGCAGCTGTTCCAGCACGATATTCACGGGGTTGCCCTCGTTGGAGCCATAGTAGGAGAACAGGATGCCGCCGTCCTCGGCGATCAGCACCATTTTTGTGGTGGTGGAACCGGCATCGATGCCAAGGTAGGCCTTGCCCTCATAGGTGTGGATATCCGCCTCCGGCAGATGGTTCCGATTATGCCGCTCCACAAAGGCCGCATACTCTTCCTGGGAGGTAAACAGGGGCGGCAGGGTGTTGATGCTCTGATTGGTATCCACCGCTTTTTCCAGGCGATCCAGCATTTCATCAAAGGAGATGACGGGATAATCCGCTGCGCACATGGCAGAACCAATGGCCGCGTAGCAGTCGCCGTCTTCCGGGAACACCGCGTGCTCCCCATCTAACTGCAAGGTTTCCACAAACCGCTCCCGCAGGCCCTTCAAGAAATGCAGGGGGCCGCCGAGAAACACGATTTTACCCGTCAGCTCCCGCCCCTGGGTCAGTCCGGCAATGGTCTGATCCACCACGGCCTGAAAAATCGAGGCGGCAATATCTTCTTTCAAGCCGCCCTGGTTCAGAATCGGCTGAATATCGCTCTTGGCAAACACACCGCAGCGGGAGGCGATGGGGTACAATTTGGTGTGCTTCAAACTCAGGGCATCCAGTTCGTCCACGGTAACATTCAGAAGCGTTGCCATCTGGTCAATAAAGGCGCCTGTGCCGCCGGCGCAGGAACCATTCATCCGCTCTTCCAGACTGTTGCCAAAAAAGATGATCTTGGCATCTTCTCCGCCCAGTTCGATGACCGCGTCAGTGCCGGGGTCCAGCGCATTCACGGCGGCGGCAGTGGCGTACACCTCCTGCACAAAATCCAGGTTGCCCGCCTTGGCAACGCCCAGGCCGGCAGAGCCGGTGATGACCATCTGCACATCTTTTCCCGCATAATCCCCCTCAATACGATGCAGGATCTCGCAGGTCTTTTCCCGCACTTTGGAAAAGTGCCGCTCATAGGACCGAAACAGCAGCTTACTGTCTTCGTCCAGAACTACTACTTTCACCGTAGTAGATCCAATATCAATGCCGATACGATACATGCGTTATCACTTCCATTTTCTCTGTATGGTCTCTGCTATCTATCTCTATGATATAAATTAGTATCTTTTTTACCTAATAGGTTATTTTATAATAAAATTCCAGCTAACACAAGACAAAAGATATTCTTTTGTCGTATTTTCTTATGACAGTTTGCCCGGATTTGTCCAATTTTCCGGCTTTTCTTCCCTGTTCCGCGCTCCAGATCTTCACCGGCTTCACGACAGCGCCCTTGACTTTTCTCCCGTTTCCCCAGTATAATAAGGGCACAAAAACGATGCGGCGCAAAGCCGGCGGGAGGTCTTTTTCATGATTAAAATCAACAACAATCTGTGCTGCGGCTGCGGCCATTGCTCCTGGATCCGCTTCGGCCTGCCGCTGGTAAAAACCATCGACGGCGTGGAATACCACGAGGATCCCCGCCCGGAAGATACCAATTTCGTCGAAAATCTGATTATGGAGTGCTGGTCTTCCGCCATTTCCTGGGACAAATAAATTCTTCACCCCATCTGTTTCGTCAAAAACGGACCCATACCACGGTATGGGTCCGTTTTTTTATGGATCACTGCCCGTCCGCACTCTCCAGCCAGCGCACCAGGATCGTGGCGCACTCAGCGCGGGTGGCGCTGTTTTTCGGCATCAGCTTGCGGTCTGCACCGGTCAGCAGCTGGGTGGCTACCGCCCAGCGCATCCCCTCCAGCGCAAAATCAGAAATCGCCGCGCTGTCAGTAAAGCTTCTCAAATCGGCCACGGTGGTCTCAGGTACTTCCATGCCCACAGCGTTGGAATAACGCATCAGGATGGTGGCAATCTGCTCGCGGGTCACAGGCGCTTCGGGCGAGAAGGTCTTGTCGCTCGTACCGTTGAACACGCCGTTGTTATAAGACCATGTCACCGCCTTGGCATACCATGCCTGCGCAGACACATCCACAAATTTATTGCGATTGCTCACCTCCGGCGCGCCGGCCTGGCGGTAAAGCACTGTGGCCAGCATGCCGCGGGTCATCGTTCCCCGCGGGGTAAAAGTCGTATCCGAGGTGCCGTCAAACAGCCCCAGTTCCACCGCATCATAAACCGCCCCGGCAAACCAGTCTGTGTCCTTCACATCGGTGAACACGCTGGGCGTCACAGGCGCTTCCTGCTTGGTAAAGCGGGCCTGCAGCGTTACAGAGGATGTCACCGCAAAGGTGTACGACGCTTCCGAGGACACCTTCTTGCCGGTGGTATCATACCATCCGGCAAAGGTATAGCCCTCTGCCGCCTGGGCCGTCACTGTGGCGCTTTTCCCCACCAGGTAAGAACCGCCGCCGCTGGCCGCGCCTCCTTCCGTTGCCGTCACTTTCACGCTGAACTGGGCCGCCTCGGGATATACCGCTTCGCTGGTATAGCTCTTATACGAGGTGCCATCGATGGGATCTCCGATCTCCATGGTGACAAAATATCCCATTCCCGGCAGGAAGGCGGTATCTGTGCAGGTATGTACCGTGCCATCGTAAGTGCCCAGGGTCTGCACATCGCCGTCCGCATTTTTGCGGTACACGGTATAGGATCGGGCATAGGTGCTGCCGCCCCACCGGATCTGCGCGCTGCTGCCCAGATTTTCCACCGTAACCTCCGGCGCGGTAAAATGCAGCTCCTCCGGCCGATACATCACGTTGATGTCTGTTTTTCCGGAGGCCAGCGCACCGCGCACCACACAGGAAGAGCTGTACTGCCAGATCTTGGCCTGCTCGCTGCTGCCCTTGATGGTACGCACCGTTTGCAGATCCGGTACCACGGGATACCATGCATACCAGTAATCCACACCCATGGCGCTGAGCTTGCTCATATCCATTTTCGGCAAAAACTGACTGTTGGCATAAACCATGGTATGGTAACCCGCTCCCTGAAGGGTTGAACAGAACACTTCCGCCACCTCCGTCAGCTGGGCGCCGGTCATACCGGGATACTCCTCCAGGTCATAGGCCACCGGCAGCGTAATGCTGTCGCGGTATGGTTCCAGCAGCTTGATGCAGTAGTTCGCTTCCACCATGGCCTTTTCCGCAGTTTCGGCATAGCTGTAAAAATACACACCGATGGGCATGCCGCTGGCAATGGCCCCCTCTATATTTTCAACAAAGCGCTTATCCGTATGTTCCCAGCCATAGCCGGCCCGGATCATTACAAATTCAATCCCCTGCTCCTGCAGTGCCGCCCAGTCGATGGCATTGTTCCAGGAAGAAATATCGATGCCCACATGGCCGCCCACAGTGATGGTAAAGGTTTCACTGTCCCGTCCGTCTGTCACGGTCACATAGGTGCGGCCAAATCCCTGGCCGGTCACGGTGCCGCTGCTGTCCACCGTGGCCACGCTTTCATCTGCCGTGGTCCAGCTGCCCCGCAGCGATGCAGACAGCTTCACCTGCTGCCCAACGCCCATGGAATAGGACGGAAACGCCATATACACGATCACCGTGCAAAGGGCGGAGGCGCTGCCGTCTTTCGCCGTGGCCTTAATGGTCACCTGTCCTTCGGAAAGGCCGGTGACAAGACCTGTTTCATCTACCTGCGCCACATCCCAGGTCAGGCTTGTCCAGTCAACGGCCTGCCCGTCGCTGACGGTTGCATTCAACTGCACCGAATCGCCCACCGCCAGATACACCGTTTTTTGATCCAGCGTGACCGTGACCTCCCCTGCATCCGCCCATGCCGTGCCGCACAGCAGCGTCACGCTCATGGCCGCCGCCAGGATCAGCGCCAACATCCGTTTCCAGTTCTTCATAAATGACGTCCTCCTCATTTTATCCTGCCATTGCCAGTTCTTTCCAAGTTTGAAAAGCAAACGGGGAAGCGATATACCGACCGCTTCCCCGCTCCGTTTCTTTTTTCTGTTAATCCGCAAGTTACATCAGATGAATCGTGTAGTATACTGCCAGCACAAACAGCAGCGCAATGCCGGCCCACATCAGATACAGCGCCGCAGCGGGGGCAAAGGCCGCCACCAGAATGGCAACCGCCGCCAACCCCAGCGTGGCATACATCACATTATAATTCGTAGCGCCGGAAAAAATCATTTTTTCCTTTTCGCCCTTGCCCCACTTGCCGCCATTACGGCCCACAGCCACAGCAAAAGCCAGCAGCGCCAGCACCAATACCAGCAGCACGATCTCCACGATCAGCGCCCGGGTACCGCCCCAGGACGCACTGCCCGCGGCACGGCGGGCAAACCACAGGCCAGCCACTGCAATCCCCAGGCCCAGGCCTGCACAGAAAAACTCTTTCTGGTAGAGATAGTATACAAACCCGGCCAGCGCCAGCAGAGGCACTGCCACGCACATCACCGTAGTGCCCGTGGGATAGATTGCCAGCATCAGGCGGCTGCCGCCAAAGATCACCACGCCGAACAGCGCCAGCCAGCCGCCCCAATGGGCGCGCGCCTTGCCCCGGCGAACCACCGCCAGGATCACACCGGCCACCGCAGCAGCCAAACCGATCCAGCCCACCACGCCGATCACATTGGACATGGTCACCAGCGTCTGCATGGTGCCCTGCACAAAGAAGCGGTAGCAAATCAGGAAATAAATCTCAGCGACCACCAGCACGCCCAGCAGGCCCAGGCAGCGGTTCAGAATCGCCGCTTCTTCCTTCGCGCGATCCATCTTTCTCTGCTGACTCTGTGCTCTGATCATCTTTTTCTTTTCAAGGCTCTGTTTTTTTGCCATTTTACTATTTTACCCCCAACAGAAGCTGCATGCTGTGCATACTTCCAGTCATAATTTTAAGTATAACAGTGGTATTTTAGCAGATTCTGATCCATTTTG
The DNA here is from genome assembly GCA_937915065.1 of uncultured Clostridia bacterium. Lineage (GTDB taxonomy): Bacteria > Bacillota > Clostridia > Oscillospirales > Oscillospiraceae > Pseudoscillospira. The sequence continues at coordinate 9,429 of CALDMR010000123.1, read as the reverse complement.
CAAGGTGCAATATTTCCCATGCCGTTTCTGCTCCGTCTTCCCCCCAGCGCCCGGCGCAAAAAGGGGCTCCGCCTGAAGCAAGCGGAGCTTTTTCCTGCCCTCATCGAACGATCATTCAAAGAGTGTCCATATATTGTTTAGCTTCCACCAATTCCATACCGGTTCGTTCGCGGATTCTTTTGACTGCCTCCACCGTCTGTCCTGCACCTTTCAGCGCACGAAGCATTTCCTTTTCTTCTTCCGAAAAGTAATCCGATGCTACAGATGGACAACCCACAGCACCGCACAGTTCATTAATCTGCCGCTGCTGTGCCTTGAGCTTCTGCTTCAGCCCGAAAATCTCAAGATACAGCAGAATACCCACAATAAAAATCAACCAATACGCCACGAGAACCTCCTTTATCTATAAAGCATTTCGTTCTTTGCCTGCGTCTCCGTTTAGAGCAGTTGGCGAATCAAAACAGCTGCACTCACCAGGAGCATAAAAATCCCTACGCCTCCCAGCAGAAACGCACTGCTTCTCACGCTTTGGCCACGGCAGTCCAGGGCCCGCAGGCCCAATGTCAGCCCCAGAAAGAGAAACATCAATCCCAGTGCCGCCTGTCCGGGCCCGATTTGCACAAACGCTCCCGTGCCGCACAGCACCGCAGCCCCCGCCAATATCAATTGCACCCAACGCATCTAAATCCCCCCTCTCCCGGCCATCGGAACAGCCGCAGATTTTCCGCACCTTTCCGCCGCGTTCAACAGTTGAAAGGCGCAGCAAAGCATGGTATATTGTAATTATTGGACTATCATTCCAGCTTCTTGTATCATCTTTGTATCAGAAAGGATTTTCCCATGAAAAAATGGTTTTTCCTGTCCCTGACCGCCCTGCTGTGCCTGTGCGGCTGCAGCCGGGAGACGCCTGCACCGCAGCCGTCCCAGGCTCAGATCTTTGCCATGGATACCGTAATGGATCTGACTGTATACAGCAGCGGCACGGACAGCGCCGACGCCGCGCTGCAGGCCGCCGAAGCCGAACTCCATCGACTGGACGGTCTGTTGTCCCGCCACGACGAAACCAGCGCCATTTCCGCTGTGAACCAAAGCAGCGGCACGCCGGTAGCGGTGGACAGCGAAGTATTCTCTCTGCTGAAAACCGCCGCGGACTATTCCTCCATGACCGGCGGCGCCTTTTCCATCACCGTGGCTCCCATTATGGACGCCTGGAATTTCACCGGTGATGCTCCTCGGGTTCCCTCCCGGGAAGAGCTGGACACACTGCTTTCCCATGTGGGCGATGAACGCATGCTTTTTGGCGACGGTACGGTGACCCTGGAGGATGGTATGGCCGTTGACCTGGGCGGCATCGCCAAGGGCTATGCCTCTGACCGCCTGGCTGCCGTGTTCGACTCCTGCGGCACGGAATCCGCCATGGTCAGCCTCGGCGGCAACGTCTATGTCCGCGGCGCCAAGCCCGACGGCACGCCCTGGCGCGTGGCCGTGGAAGATCCCAACGATCCCGGCAATTATTTGGGAGTGCTGTCCCTGCAGGATCAGTTTGCCATCACTTCCGGCGGCTACCAGCGCTATTTCGAGCAGGACGGCGTGATCTACTATCATATTATCGATCCCAAAACCGGCGATGTGGCCCGCAGCGGTCTGCGATCCGTCACGGTGGTTTGCGATAGCGGCACTATGGGCGACGCCCTGTCCACCGCTCTGTTCGTCATGGGATACGACGGCGCCGTGAACTTTTGGAAAACATCCGGTCTTGCGTTTGACATGGTATTGGCCGACGACGAAGGCCGCATCTATTTGACCGAGGGGCTGAAGGACCGCTTCGACTCCTCCCTGGCGGAGCATACTTATGAATATATCTACCTCTCCAAAAACTAAATCCTCTCTCCGGCTGCGTCCCTCGCCCTGGGATCTGCTGGTGGTGATCGCTGTGCTGGCCCTGGCTGCCGGCCTGTTCTTTCTCTTTCTCCCCAAAGATCCCGGCGATGGCAGCATGCTCTGCACCGTTTCCCAAAGCGGCCAGGTGCTGGACGCCTTTGAACTGCCCGCCGGCATGCCGGATCAAACCAAAACCTACGGCTCCTATGTGCTGGAAATCAACCACGGCCATCTCCGCATGGTGTCCGCCCCCTGTGCCAATCAAGACTGTGTCCATACCGGTTGGATCAGCCGCTCCGGGGAGAGCATCGTATGCTTGCCGGGACGATTTGTCGTAACGCTGAGCGCCGCAGACGGCGGCGACCCCGGCTTTGATATTGTAGTAAAGTGAGGGCTGCTCCATGAAAATGAATGTACACCAGCTGGCCCTCTGCGCCATGCTGACAGCCCTGGCCCTGGCCCTTTCCTATCTGGAAAACATGTTTCCCACGGCCCTGCTGATCCCCTTGCCCGGATTCAAATTGGGCCTGGCCAACATTGTCACCGTTTTTGCCCTATACTATCTCGGCGCAGCCCCGGCCATGGTCATTCTGCTGGCCCGCTGCCTGCTGGGCGCCATGTTCGCCGGCAATGCTTCCGCCCTGCTCTTTTCTCTCATCGGCGGCGTGCTGGCCATGCTGATCATGATCCTGCTGCACCGCGTTCCGGCCCTGTCGATTTACGGCGTATCCATCGCCGGCGCTGCAGGGCATAATATCGGCCAGGTGGCCGCCGCAGTGCTTACCCTGGGCAGCCCGGCCGCCGTGGCTTATTTGCCCATTCTGCTCGTTGTATCGCTGTTTACCGGCGCATTGACCGGCTTCATTGCCGCGCTGCTGTTCGCCGCCATGGAAAAAACCAAATTGGGAGGACTCTCTTATGGCACTTCAACTGGGAAATAACGACCGCAAGGACCGCATCATTCAGCAGCAGCTGGATCTGATCAAAAGCCTGACCGCCAACAATCTCAAGCGCATGGACACCGATTTTTGGGGCCCCGCCGCAGCGCCCGTGCCGGAGCGGCCGGAACCGGCCGCCGACACCCCTGCCGACACTGCGCCAGTCCCGGAACAGCCCAAAAAACAGACCGCTGCAGGCACCGGCGACGCCCCCGCCGCCGAGCCCCAGGAAGACGCACTGCCCCGGGAAGAGATTTCCTCCCTGAAAGAGGAACTGGAAAGTTATATTGGCCTGGGCGCCGTAAAAAAAGAGGTAGAGAACCTCATCAACATGGTGCAGATCGATCAGAAGCGCAAGGAAAACGGCCTGCCCTGCACCGATATGTCCCTGCACATGGTCTTTTCCGGCAATCCCGGCACCGGCAAAACCACCATCGCCCGCATCATGGCCCGTATTTACCACAGCCTGGGCATCCTGTCCAAGGGCCATCTGGTGGAGGTGGATCGCAGCGGCCTGGTGGCGGGCTATGTGGGGCAGACAGCCACGAAAACCAGCAAGGTCATCACCAAGGCCCTGGGCGGCGTGCTGTTCATCGACGAAGCCTATGCCCTGAACGGCAAGAGCGACAACGACTTCGGCCAGGAGGCCATCGACACCCTGCTGAAAGCCATGGAGGATCACCGGGACGATCTGGTGGTCATTGTGGCCGGTTATGATGGGCTGATGGACGATTTCGTTCACTCGAACCCCGGCCTGGAATCCCGCTTTAACCGGTATCTCCACTTTGACGATTACACCATTGCCGAGATGATGTCCATTTTCGAGCGGCAGTGCCAAAAGGGCTGCTATCAACTGGACGAAGAAGCAAAAAAGGCCGTGCAGCTGCTCATTGCCGAGCGCAACAAGGATACTGTATCCTTTGGCAATGCCCGGGGTGTGCGCAATCTGTTTGAGCAGATCCTCACCGCCCAGTGCAACCGCCTGGCAGACCAGGATACCCTGACCAAAGAAGACCTGATGCAGATCACTGCCGCAGATATCGAAGCTGTGCGCACTCTTCCGGAAAAGAAACTGGTCTGATCCCCCATTTCCCAAAAGAAAACACCGGCGCTGCGATTTATCATCGCAGCGCCGGTGTTTTTTTGATCGCAGGCAGCGCCTCACAGATCCCGCCGGTCCAGGGCGGCCAAGCCCATGCGGGCAGCCCTGTCAATGGCCAGGCGCTCTTCTTCCGTTCCGGCGGCGGCCTTTCGCCGCAGCAAATTGCTCAGGAACAGCCCCCGCAGCGAATCCTCTCCGGCGCAGGCCCATACATCCCCGGCCACCGTGGTTCGATCCCGCAGCTCCAGGCCATAAAAGCGTTCCTCCAGCCCTTCCCGCACAGCTTTCAAATCCACGCCCCGCTCGTCGGTTTCTCCGGTAAACACAATGCGGTAAAGATCTGCTCCGGTGCCTTCGCTGCCCAGGGCTGTTTTCGCCGCCTCCAAAGGGTGCTGCCCCGTAACATCCACTTCCAGGATCTCATAGCGGCGGCGCGCGAAGCTGACAAACCGCAGGTCGCAGCGTTCCCGATCCACCGTACCCAACAGGACGCCGTGCCTGCCGCACTCGTCAAATCCCCGCCCCTCCGGGCAGCCGGGATAGGCCCAGGTGGTATTCCACAGCTTTTGCACACCGCTGAAGCCATGCACATGACCCAGCGCCAGATAATCCAGTCCGCTCTCGGCAATCTCCCCCCGGGAGATTGCATTATAGCGCCGCCCGCCGTCCACATCCCCATGAAGCACCATCAGGTGTGTTCTGCCGTCCTGGGGCGCCCGGAAGCCCCGCAGCAGGTCATCGGTACACTCCGGCCCTGTAAAGGCCGCGCCGTACACAACGCAATTTTGCTCCGGCAGTTCCACCGCCTCGATCTGATTGCTTTTGAATATATGCACATTGGTCGGCCAATCGACACGGCCGTATGGCCCCCGGGCATCCCAATAATCATGGTTGCCCGGGGCAATGAACACGCGCCCGGCTATACCGCCCAGCGCCTCTGCCAGGGCTTCCGCTGTTTCCCGGTAAATTTCGCCGCTGTCGAAAAGGTCTCCGGCCAGCAGCACCAGCTCCACCTGCTGGGCATTGGCAAAATTCGCCAGCCGGAACATACTGTCCCGGGCCTCCCGGCGGCGGGAGCGGGCCTGCTCCGGCGACAGCCCCCGGAAAGGGCTGTCCAAATGAAAATCTGCAGCATGCAGGATCTTGACCATAGGTTCCTCCTCAGCGGACAAAAATCCGCTCAACGCAGGTGCACAGGCCGCCGGCGCTGTCCAGTGTATAAAGCACACCAGCCATCCCGCAGGGGCCGTCCGCCACCTGATGACGGCCCCGGATACCGCCCAGGAACCCTTCGATCGACTGCTCTGCCGGCATACCGATGACCGAAACCAGGGGGCCGGTCATGCCTGCATCGGTGAGATACCCCGTGCCTTTGGGCAGAATTTGCTCATCCGCCGTCTGCACATGGGTGTGGGTTCCCCACAGGGCGGAAACCCGCCCATCCAAATAATACCCCAGGGCCAACTTTTCGCTGGTGGCCTCGGCATGCAGATCCACCAGGGTAAAGGTGGCCTTTTCCTCTTCCTTCAAAATGCGATCTGCCGCTGCAAAGGGACTATCACAGTTGCAGTTCAGGTTCACGCGCCCCTGCAGGTTGATCACCCGGATGCTGTAACGGCCGCAGTCATAAAAAGCAGTCCCCCGCCCCGGCGCTCTGGCCGTATAGTTCGCCGGGCGCAGAATATAGCGGTTTTCCTCCAGCATGGGAAGAATCTGCTGTTTGTCATAGCTGTGGTTTCCCAAAGTGATCACATCGCAGCCTGCATCAAACAATTGCTGGGCCTGCCCGGGCAGGATACCCAGTCCCGCCGCGTTTTCTCCGTTCACCACCGTAAAATCCACGCCCTTCTGCTTTTTAAGGGGGCGCAGATAGCGGGTCAAAAAGTCGAGGCCGCCGGCCCCCACCACATCACCAATCGCTAAAATCCGAACTTCCATACTTTTCTCCCATCTCGCAAAAAGGGGCGGGGCTGATGCCCCGCCCCTTTTCCGGCGTAAAGGAGGGTGCTTCCTCCTTCGTATCTCTTATTTTGCGTATTCCACCGCTTTGGTTTCCCGCAGGACGTTGACCTTGATCTGACCGGGATATTCCATCTCTTCTTCGATCTTCTTGGCCAAATCCCGGGCCAGGATCACCATCCGATCCTCGGAAACTTCCTCGGGCTTCACCATCACACGGACTTCGCGGCCGGCCTGGATCGCATAGGATTTCTCCACACCGGGGAAGCTGCTGGCAATGCTCTCCAGCTGTTCCAACCGCTTGATATAGTTTTCCAGATTCTCACGGCGGGCTACTAGAGTCTTGGGCTCCACATCGCCGTGGTGCGCCTGAATCGCGTGAATAATATCTTCCTTTTCATGGAACTTGCGGGCAAATTCCACGCCCAGCGCCACATGGGAACCCTCCATCTCATGGTCGATGGACTTGCCCAGATCGTGCAGCAGGCCGGCACGGCGGGCGGCATTCACATCGGCGCCCAGTTCAGCGGCCATCATGCCGGCCAGCTGGGAAACCTCGATGGAGTGGCGCAGCACATTCTGGCCATAACTGGTGCGGTAATGCAAGCGGCCCAGCATCTTGATCAGCTCGGGATGCAGCCCCCGCACGCTGGTTTCGAAGGTGGCGCGCTCGCCCTCGGACTTGATCACAGCGTCTACTTCGCGCTTGGCCTTTTCCACCATTTCCTCAATCCGGGTGGGGTGAATGCGGCCATCAGCAATCAGCTTCTCCAGCGCCAGGCGGGCAATTTCGCGGCGCACAGGCTCAAAGCAGGACACGGTAATGGCTTCCGGCGTATCGTCAATGATCAAATCGACGCCGGTCATGGTTTCCAGGGTGCGGATATTGCGGCCCTCGCGGCCGATAATGCGGCCCTTCATCTCGTCACTGGGCAGGGGAACCACACTGACGGTAATTTCAGATACCTGATCGGCAGCGCAACGCTGGATGGCCGTGGCAATAATTTCTTTGGCCTTCGCGTCCGCCTCGTCCTTGGCACGGGTCTCGATCTCCTTGATCTTCATGGCAGCTTCGTGGGTAACTTCTGTTTCCACCTGCTGGATCAAATAAGCCTTGGCCTCCTCTGCGGTGAAGCCGGAAATGCGCTCCAGCATGGCCGTCTGGCTTTCTTTGATTTTCTGGACCTCGTCCTTCTGTTTGTCCAGCTGAGCGTGCTTTTCCGCCAGGGACTCTTCCTTTTTCTCGATCGCATCGGTTTTGCGGTCAAGATTCTCTTCCTTTTGCTGCAGGCGGCGTTCCTGTTTCTGCAGGTCCGCTCTGCGCTCCTTCACTTCCTTCTCATACTCGCTGCGCTGCTTGAGAATCTCTTCCTTTGCCTCAACCATGGCTTCGCGCTTTTTATTTTCAGCACTTTTGATGGCTTCGTTGATAATGCGGGTTGCTTCTTCTTCCGCACTGGAGATTTCCTTTTCCGCAACAGACTTTCTGCGGTTCCAACCGAGAAGGGAGCCGATAATGAGCGCTACGACTGCAGCCACGATCGCAATCGCGATCATCGCTATGTTAATGTCGCCCATTTCTTCCTCCTAAACTTTGTAGTTGGCCGGCATGCCTGGCACCGCAAAAGCACGCCCTGCACCGGCCGGTTTGTGTCAGAAAACGATCAGGGCCCGTAAACCCCTATGAGCCCGATAATAATCCTATATGATTTTAATACGGGACGGCCCATCTGTCAAGGTCAATCCGCCCCAACAAACCGAAAGCCCGGGCGCAACAGGCCAGCGGCTAAATAGCAGCACCCCATAAACATTTGTTTACAGGGCGCTTACTTTCCTCTTTATTCCTCTGCGCGTTTATTCCGCTGCATCCAGTGTCACTTGCACGGTGATCGTTTCACCGCCGCGCAGGAGGGTTAATGTCATATCCTCCCCGGGAGCATGCTGCCGGCGGCGGGCCAGCAAGTCTGCCGTTTCGCGCACCGCCGCACCGTCGGCCGACAGGATGATATCGCCGGCCCGGATACCCGCCAGATCGGCGCCGCTCCCCTCCGTCACCTGGCGCACCATCAGCCCGCGCACTGCATCACCTTCCGCTCCAACGGCATAAACCGTGATTCCCAAGGATGTGTCCGGCAGGGGCGCGCCGTATTGCAGGATCTGGTTGGCCAGATATTCCACCGTTTCCGAGGGCACGGCAAACCCCAGGCCCTCCACGCCGGTCTCCCCTTCATGGGCGCTCATTTTTACCACATTCAAACCGACCACCTGGCCGTATTCATTGATCAGCGGGCCGCCGGAATTCCCTTCGTTCAAGGCGGCGTTGGTTTGGATCAGCGTCATCGTGCGGCCGTCCACTTCCACATCCCGGTTGATGGCCGACACGATCCCATCCGTCAGCGTGCCCCGCAGTTCCAGGCCCAGAGGATTCCCGATGGCATACACCCGGTCGCCAACCCGAAGCTGTTTGGAATCTCCAATTTCCGCCACAGGTAAGCCCGAAGCATCCACCGCCTTCAGCACGGCCACATCCCGCTTCCGGTCATACCCCACCAACTCGGCCTCATAGCTGCGGTCATCCGCCAGCAGGATCGTGCAGCTTTGGCCGCCCTCAATCACATGGGCGTTCGTCAGCAAAAAGCCGTCCTCGGTAAACAGAACGCCTGTGCCGATAGAGGCCGAATAATCCGACTGCACAGCCATCACCGCAACCACTGCCGGATTGACTTTCTGATAAATCTCCTGGCTTGTCAGCAATGGGCCGTGTTCTTTCTGCACCGACAGCCGGGTATCGCCGCCCTGAACCACGGGGATCGCCGTCGGATCGTTTTCCGCGTTCAGCTGCCCGAAGTAAGCGCCCCGATCGGGCCGATCGGGCAACCCAAAGACCATCCAGTAGGCCCCTGTGCCGCCCAACAGGGCCACGAGCAGCGCCAAAAAAAGGGCCACGCCCTTTTTGCCGCCCCGGGGACGCGCAGCAGGCAGATTCTCCAGCCACGGATTCCGTACAGCCCCCGCTTCCCGGGCCATAGCGGCCTCCGGCCGCGGCGGGCAGCAAACCCGGGCGCTCTGCGGCCGGGTTTGCTGGCGCCAAAGCAGCGCCTGATCCTCATTGACCGGCCGGTCCGCATAGCGGTCCTTCCACTTTTTTTCTTTCCCTTCCATGGAACACTCCTTATTTTGTCAGCGTGATCGTAAAGGTAAAGGTTGTCACGCCGTCCACCGATGTGACCTGGATCTCCTCGCGGTGCTGGCTGAGGATCGCTTTCACAATATACAGGCCCAGCCCCACGCCGTCCTTATCTTCACTGCGGGATTTATCGCTCTTATGGAACCGCTCAAAAAGCAGCGGCAGTTCTTCGGGCGGGATCGTCTCTCCCCGATTCTGGATAGCCACCAAGGCCTTTCCGTTGCGCGTGCCCAATCCCAATTTCAGCACAGAGCCCTTGGGCGCAAATTTCGCCGCATTCTCCAGCAGGTTATAAATCACCTGGGTGATCAGATCGGGATCGCCCAGAACCCATACCGGCTCATCGGGAATTTCCGCTTCCA
>CALDMR010000122.1 GCA_937915065.1 uncultured Clostridia bacterium | reverse complement strand
CTCGTGGCGTAATTTTTCTTTTTTTACCTGTCTACTTGACAGGGGGCAGTTCACTCACAGGAGACCGCCGGCAGGTTGACGCTTTGTTGGGAGCGCTGCTCCGCGGCACGGTTACGCCGGTTTCCTTGCGAGATGTGGTCGAGGACTGGCTGAATCGGTAAAGGGCCGATATTGGGCAATTTGATCTCGTTTGTTGCAGTTTTTTGTTGCTTTTCCATAGAGGATAGCCTATAATAAAACACGTTAAATTTTGAATGGAAACAGAGGAGTGAGTGCAATGGCGGAAGAGATCAAATGCACAGCCGCTGAGGAAGGCGATACGTGCAGAAACTTCATTCATTCATTTATCGAAGAAGATATTGCCTCCGGCGGTCAGTATGAGGGCATGACGGTGCATACCCGTTTTCCGCCCGAACCCAACGGCTATCTGCATATCGGGCATTGCAAAGCCCTGTGCATTGATTTTGGTACTGCAGAAAAATTCGGCGGTATCTGCAACCTGCGCATGGATGATACCAATCCCACGAAGGAAGACGTGGAATATGTGGATGCCATTAAAGAGGACATCCAGTGGTTGGGATTTAGCTGGGATGATCGGTTTTACTATGCTTCTGATTATTTTGATCAGATGTATGAGTGCGCGGTGGGCTTGATCAAAAAGGGACTGGCCTATGTGTGCGAGCTGACGCCGGAACAGATGCGGGAAATGCGCGGCGATGTGAACTGTGCGGCCCAGTGCCCCTACCGGAACCGCCCTGTGGAGGAAAGCCTAAACTTGTTTGAGCGGATGAAGAAGGGGGAATTTCCGGACGGAGCCATGACGCTGCGCGCCAAGATTGACCCCAATTCCGGAAACTTCAACATGCGTGACCCGGTGCTTTACCGGATCAACCACGCCCATCACCACCGCCAGGGGGACAAGTGGTGCATCTATCCCATGTACGACTTTGCCCATCCCATTGAGGACGCCCTGGAAGGGATTACCCACAGCCTGTGTTCTCTGGAGTTTGAGGCCCATCGCCCCTTGTATAACTGGGTGGTGGAGCATTGCGACCTGCCCGCCAAGCCCCGCCAGATTGAGTTTGCCCGTCTGGGGATCGATCATACAGTCATGAGCAAACGCAAACTTCGGGCATTGGTGGAGGAGGGGAAGGTATCCGGCTGGGATGATCCCCGGATGCCCACTTTGTGCGGCCTGCGCCGTCGGGGTTACACGCCTGCATCCATCCGCAGCTTCTGCGAGCGTATTGGCGTGGCCAAGGCCAGCAGCACTGTGGAATATGCTTTCCTGGAGCACTGCCTCCGGGAGGATCTCAACCTGTCTGCCCGGCGCACCATGGCGGTTCTTCGTCCGGTGAAACTGGTTATTACCAATTATCCTGCCAGCCAAAGCGAAACCTTTTCCGTGGAGAACAATCCCAATCGCCCCGAAGATGGTACGCGCGAGGTATCTTTTTCCCGGGAACTCTATATCGAGGCGGATGACTTTCTGACGGAACCGGTTCCTAAATATAAGCGGCTCTATCCCAATGGCCCGGAGTGCCGCCTGAAAGGGGCCTATGTCATCAAGTGTGTGGGGTATAAAACCGATGAGAACGGCAATATTACCGAGATTTCTGCCGAGTATGATCCTGACAGCCGCGGCGGCGATCCCGCAGATGGCCGGAAAGTCAAGGGCGCCACGATCCATTGGGTGGATGCCGCCACTGCGCTGGATGCGGAAGTCCGCCTTTATGACAACCTCTTTACGGACGCTGCTCCGGATGCTGCGGATAAGAATTTCTTGGACTGCCTGAACCCGGACAGCCTGGAGATCCTCACCGGCTGCAAGGTGGAGGCCGGTATGGCCGGCGTAACCGCCCCTGCGAACTTCCAGTTCATGCGGTTGGGCTATTTCTGCCTGGATAACAAAGATTCCCGGCCCGGACATTTGGTGTTCAACCGCTCTGTCAGCTTGAAAGACAGCTTTAAGAAATAAGGTGAGTTTCATGAAAAAAGTGCTGGTATTTTTGGCCGACGGATTTGAAGAATGCGAAGGTTTGCTGGTGGTGGATATTCTGCGCCGGGCTGGCGCGGAGGTGACGACTGCTTCGGTTATGGATCGGCGCAGGGTCTGCTCTTCCCATAAGGTTGAACTATACGCCGATGTTATGGCAGCGGATGTGGATCCCGGGGGATATGACGCCGTGGTACTGCCCGGCGGAATTCCCGGCACACCGAATCTGGCAGCCCAGCCGGTGGTGACAGAAACCTGCTTCCGCTTTGCCGCAGAGGGAAAACTGGTGGCAGCCATCTGTGCTGCACCCAGTATTTTGGGCGGCCTGGGTTTGCTGGAAGGGAAGAAAGCCACGGTATACCCCGGTATGGAGGACACGCTTGCGGGCGCACAGCCCACAGCCGGAGAAGTGGTGGTAGATGGAAATATCATTACCAGCCGCAGCATGGGAACGGCGATCCCCTTTGCACTGACGCTGACTGCGCAGTTGTTTGGTGCGGAAAGTGCCCGAGAACTGGCCGAGGGGATCTGCTACGAACATTTTGCATAAAGAAGACGCCGGCGAATAAAAGCGACTCTTGGAAAAGAGCGCGCCGTCTGCGGCGCCTGAGTAAAATATAAAGATGCTCCCATTTCGGGAGCATCTTTTGCGTTAAAGATCTTTTTTGATTTGCTTCATGGCATTTTTCTCCAGGCGCGACACCTGGGCTTGGGAGATGCCCACTTCGTTGGAAACCTCCATCTGGGTTTTGCCCTCGTAAAAGCGCAGGGCAAGGATATAACGCTCCCTGTCAGACAGATGCTGGATGGCGTCTTTTAGGGCGATTTGCTCCAACCAGCTTTCGTCGGTATTCTTGGTGTCGCTGACCTGATCGATGACGCAGATGGCGTCGCCGCCCTCGGAATAGATGGGTTCGTACAGGGAGACAGGGGCGGAAATGGCGTCCAGGGCAAACACGACCTCTTCCTTGGGGAGATCCAGTTCTTTGGCGATCTCTTCAATTGTGGGTTCGCGTTGGGTTCGATTGATGATCTGTTCTTTGATCTGCAGGATGCGATACGCTGTATCGCGCATGCTGCGGCTGACGCGGATGGAGCTGTTGTCCCGCAGATAGCGGCGGATCTCGCCTACGATCATCGGAACGCCATAGGTGGAAAAGCGGACAGGCTGGGTGATGTCAAAATTATCAATGGCCTTGATCAGGCCGATGCAGCCGATTTGGAACAAATCGTCAGCATTTTCCCCCCGGCCCATGAATTTCTGAATGACAGACAGCACCAGGCGCAGGTTGCCTTCGATCAGTTCCTGGCGGGCTTGCTGATCGCCTTCCTTGGTGCGTTTCAGCAGAGCGATGGTTTCTGCATTTTTCAGAACCTTTAATTTTGCGGTGTTTACGCCGCAGATCTCCACCTTGCTCTGCATAAATGATGCCTCCTGTGTGCCGTAGTGTGTTATCAGTATTGCCATCTGGGAGGTTCTTATTCCCGGCGGCAGGGGAAACATTTTGCCGGAAAAGGGCGGATTTCTGTGCAACAGCATAGGACGGGCCGGGATTTGCGTAAAATATCTCCAGACATGGTATACTTGGAACAGGAGGGGCTTTATGCAGTGCAGAATGACTGATTTACGGTGTAAGGAAATCATCAATATCTGCGATGGCAGTCGTATTGGTTATGCAGAGGATGTGGAAGTCATTTTGCCAGAGGGACGGGTTTGTGCTATTATCGCCTATGGAAAGGGGCGCTTTTTCGGGTTGCTGCGGGGGGAGGAATACTATATTCCGTGGGACTGTATCAAGCAGATCGGCGATGATATTATCCTGGTGGATAAAAGCTTTCAGCACCAAAAACCGCCGCCGGAGCGAAAACGGGGGCTAAGATTCTGAAAAAGTAGAAAAATATATGAAAAACCATGGCCTTTTGCGAAAAAATCCTTGCATAATGGAAAACTTTGTGGTATAGTATTACAGCATTCCGCACAGGATCGGATTTCCGGCCGGTGCTGCCGCAGGCAGTTAGCCGGGGAGAAGAAGGTTCTGGAGGTAACAAACTAAATCTATTGGAGGAACTCAAATTATGGCAAATCAGAACGTCGTATCCATGAAGCAGCTGCTGGAAGCAGGT
>CALDMR010000121.1 GCA_937915065.1 uncultured Clostridia bacterium | reverse complement strand
TCTGACATAACATCAGTCTCCTTTTGTTTCGATTATAAGATACAGATCTGTTTTGCATCCATAGCATACTGCGCTTTGTAATAAATGGGGATTAAGGAACTGAAAACCGCATTAAGAATAAATGAACGCCACCCTGCTTATGTCAGCAGAGCGGCGTTCTCTTGCTTTTCCTGTAAACGGATGCGTTCCTGGCTCAACCCGCACTGGCTGAGGAGGGATATCATCAAATTCTTATCAAAAGCATCCGGAAGCGGATATCCGGCGATGGGGATGCCCACAATGCCCATGACGCCCTGTGTTCCACGGACGGAGAGAAACAGCCATTTTGCGTTTGGAAGCGTATGGGTGGTTGCCCCGGCGTGTTTGTTATTTCGCTGTACCCACTGGGCTATCCCAAGTTCTTCAGGGCCTATCGCAGAGAGGATCGATGCATCGTCCAGTGGCTCTGTCCGGAAAGACAGATCTGCACCGTTTCGGCTCAGTGCATAGAGGATCGGCCGGTCAAACAGCCGATTCAGTTGTTTGGCTGTGATATGCAGGCACTCCCACTCCGTCCGGCACTGCTGCAATTTTTGACTGCTTTCCAAGAGCAGTTCCGTATAGTAGCCTTTCTGTGCGGCCAAACGCGCCTGCTCCTGAACACGGGTGGCCAGTGAATTGGCGATCATACTGGAAAACAGCATGATCAGAAATGTAACAGGGTAACTGGGACTATCGGCTTGAAAAGAAAACCGCGGCTCGGTGAAAAAGAAATTGAACGCAGCAACACTCAGGAAGGATGCTACCGCGCCATAGAGATAACCACGTGTCCAGACTGCGGTGAGCAGTACACCGAGGATATAGACGGTGATGATATTTGATTCGCTGAACCCGGCGCTGTGAAATAGAAAGCCGATCCCGGTCGAAAGCAGCAGCGCGCCCAGCATCACGCCGGTTTCTTTCCATGTAAAACGAAATTTGGGTGGATGTAACCTTTTGCGGGGCTTTTTATACCGGGGCTGGTGGTCCGGGATGATGTATATGTCCAAATCAGTTAATTCGATGAGGCGGTCCGCCAGACTTTTCTTTCCCAGCAGCAGATTTTGTTTATGATTGATCCGCCCCATCACAATCTTGGTTACGCCGCTGACCCGGGCGTATTCCGCGATCTGCACGGCTGGGTCCGTTCCATACACGGTGGAGATCTGCGCTCCCAACTGCTCGGCGAGATGAAGGTTATCGCGCAGACGCTTCAAATTCTCACCAGACAGTTCTTTCGTTTCCGGTGTCTGCACAAACAGTGCCGTAAAGCCACTGTGGAAGGCATCTGCCATTCGTGCTGCAGTCCGGATCACTTTGGCATTGGAGGGTGCAGAGGAAAGGCAGATCAGGATATGCTCTCCCGCGCGGGCACTTTTTTCGTTTCCTTCCTGCACTGCCGTGTGGTTGAGCTGATCTGCGGTCCGGCGCATGGCAATCTCCCGTAAAGCGCGGAGGTTGTCCTCTGTAAAGAAATTGGCAAGCGCCTGCTTGGCCTGACGCTCCTGATAGACTTTTCCCACCTGTAAGCGTTTCAGCAATTCGTCTGGCTCAATATCAACCAATTCAACCTGGTTTGCCCGGTCAAATACACGGTCTGGAATGCGTTCGTTGACTTCGACGCCCGTAATGGAGGATACTAGATCGTGCAGTGATTCCAAATGCTGAACATTGACGGTAGTATAGACATGGATACCGGCTTGCAGCAGCTCTTCCACATCCTGATACCGCTTTGTGTGGCGGCTGCCAGGTGCATTCGTATGGGCCAGTTCATCCACCAAAATCAGTTGTGGATTTCTTTGTAGCGCCCGATCCAAATCAAACTCTCGCAGCATAATCCCGCGATAGTCGATCTCTGTGGGCTGGATCGTCTCCAGCCCATCCAGCAGGGCAAGAGTATCTGGCCTGGCATGAGGCTCCACATATCCCGCGACAACATCAACGCCCTCTTTTTGCGCCTGATGGGCCGCTTCCAACATGGCGTATGTTTTGCCGACGC